>NZ_CANBCQ010000023.1 GCF_947367125.1 uncultured Lactobacillus sp. | reverse complement strand
AAGAACCAAACAGCCTTTTAATGGTTGCTTGATTCTATTCATTTACTCATTATCAACAGGATTTGACAAAGAGCCATATTTTACTCATTTTCTATTTACGTTTACGTGGCAAAATCTTGATTGGTGTACCTGTAAAATCAAAATTCTGTCGTAATTGATTAATTAAAAAACGT
Source organism: uncultured Lactobacillus sp. (assembly GCF_947367125.1). GTDB lineage: Bacteria > Bacillota > Bacilli > Lactobacillales > Lactobacillaceae > Lactobacillus. The sequence continues at coordinate 41,428 of NZ_CANBCQ010000023.1, read as the reverse complement.
TCATATGAAAAGTGCATTAATTCTGGGTCATTAACAAACACTACAAAGGTTGGAGGGTTCGTACTTACTTGTGTCATATAGTAAACACGCAATCTCTTGCCTTTGACCATTGGTGTTGGTACTAACTTACTTGCTTCAAGCAACAAATCATTTAAAACACTAGACTGAATTCGCTGATTTTGATTATCATAGACCTCTTTAACCATGTTAGGAATTTGATCTAATCTTTGTCCCGTCTTAGCAGAAACAAAAAGGATAGGGGCATAATCTAAATATTGAAATTCTTCTCTAATTTCACGCTCAAATTCTTTTGCACTAGTACTATTCTTTTTTGGTAAATCCCATTTATTAACGACAATGATAATTCCTCGTCCTGCTTCATGGGCATATCCGGCTACGTGCTTGTCCTGTTCTCTAATGCCTGTACTTGCATCAAGCACAAGCAAAACCACGTCTGAGCGTTCAATAGCACTCATAGCGCGCATTACAGAATACTTTTCCGTCTTTTCGTAGACTTTACCTCTTCTTCTAATGCCTGCCGTATCAACTACTTTGAATTTTACTCCATCATGAATAAACGGTGTATCAACAGCATCACGAGTTGTTCCTTCTTCATTAGCTACAATTACTCGATCCTCACCAAGTAATTTATTAACAATCGAGGATTTACCCACATTTGGTCGGCCAATTACACTAAAGGAAATAACATCATCAGCTTCAGTAGATTTGTCTTCTGGGAAGTCATTAACAATTTCATCAAGTAGATCACCAATACCCGTCCCATGACTACTTGAAACAGGGATTGGATCACCTAATCCTAAGCTATAAAAGTCATAAATATCACTTCTTTGTTCAGGATTATCTGCCTTATTAACAGCCAAAATGACTGGTTTTTTAGTGCGGTAAAGCAAATGAGCTATTCTTTCATCTAAATCAGTTACATGATTTACAACATTAGTTAGCATTACAATAACATCTGCTTCTTCAATGGCAATCTCAGCCTGAGCTCTAATCTCCTCTTCGATTTTGCCACCTTCCCAGGTAATACCACCAGTATCGATCAGATCAAACTTATGTCCCATCCATTCAGCTTGCGCATAATTACGATCTCGAGTAACACCTGGTTTATCCTCAACGATAGCCAAGCGTTGATTAATTATTCTGTTGAAAAGCGTTGATTTGCCTACATTGGGTTGCCCAACAATTGCAACAACTGGTAAAACCATTTTCGCCCTCCTTTATAAATCTAAACATAAATAAAAAAGCCGACTTAAGTCGGCTTTTTTATTTAAATGACTACTTACGGTCCTTTAATTGGTCACCAATGATGTCACCTAATGCAAAGCCGTTGTCGTTATCACTCATGTACTTCTTGTTTACTGAATTTTCGTTACGTGAACGACGTGGACGAGAATTATGACTTTCTGAAGAAGCATTTGAGTCAGCAGCCTTGATTGAAAGTGAGATTCTTCTATCACTTGGGTCAATGTTCAAAACCTTAACCTTAACGCTTTGACCAACCTTTAAAACATCACTTGGCTTGTCAACGTGCTTGTTTGAGATTTCTGATACGTGTACCAAACCTTGGATACCATCAGCTACTTCAACAAAAGCACCAAAGTTAGTTAATGACTTAACTTCACCTTCAAAAATATCGCCTTCATTTAAATCAGCAGTTGCTTGTTCAAATGGAGAAGGTTCAGTTTGCTTAATAGACAGGGAAATACGATGTCTGTCATTGTCAATACCAATGACCTTAACTTTAACATCTTGACCAGCCTTCAAAACATCACTTGGCTTGTCAACGTGCTTGTAAGAAATTTCTGAAATGTGAACTAAGCCGTCAACACCACCAACATCAATGAATGCACCAAAGTTAGTCAAACGAGAAACCTTACCTTCGACAACATCACCAACAACTAATTGTGATGCAACCTTATCGAATGCTTCTTCACGTTCTTCTTCAACTAAATCCTTGTGTGAAAGTATTAAACGGTTCTTGTTAGGATCGATTTCGGTAATCTTAAGCTTCATAGTCTTACCGATGTATGGCTTAAGATCTGAAACATAGCGGTTTGAAATTAATGAAGCTGGTAAGAAACCACGTGTACCAACATCAACAAGTAAACCACCACGAACTGATGAAGTTACAGTACCTTCGATAGCATTGCCTTCTTCAAAGTCCTTTTGTAACTTATCGTAAGCTTCTCTTTCCTTTAAGCGAGTAACTGAGAAGAAAAATTCACCATTTTCCTTGTCGCCACCGGCTCTTCTCAATACTAAGGCCTTGAACTTGTCACCAGGCTTAACCAAATCGCGTAAGTCTGCGTTGCGGTCTGAAGTGTATTCACGACGAGTGATAACACCTTCAACACCTGCGTTTTCAACACCAACATCGATTTGGCCGTCTTCAACGTCTAATACTTCGACATCGACAATATCTCCGACCTCAACTCCTTGCATTTGCTTTAATGCGTCTAAAAATTGATTACTGTTTTCTGACATATGTACCTCCCAATATCATGTCCCATTTTATAGGAAACTAAGATATTTTTCTACTATTTTGTGCTATTTTTTATAATTTTTTTGTTTTTTTTCGATTTGAGCTAAAATTGCCTCTACAACCTGGTCGATTGACATATTTGTAGTGTCAATTTCAATTGCATCATCTGCCTTTTTTAGTGGTGAAATCTTGCGATGAGAATCTTTATAGTCTCTTGCCGCAATATCTTTTTCAATTTCATCAACTGTTTGTTCAGACTTAATACCTCGCTCTTTAAAATCTAACATGCGTCGCTGAGCACGTGATCTAGCCGAAGCAACTAAAAAGATTTTTACTTCAGCATCAGGTAAAACAGTCGTCCCGATATCACGACCGTCCATAATTACATTCATCTTACCTGCCATCTCACGTTGCAGACTCACCATTTTTTCTCGTACTCGTGGTAAAGCAGATACTTCTGAAACGTTAGCCGAAATTTCAGGCGTTCTAATTTCTTTTGAGACGTCTTTTCCAGCTACATATACTTTTTGCTCACCATTTTCAGATTTCAATTCAATTCCATCTTCATCAATAGCTTGCAAAATACCCGCTTCATCACTATAACTTAACCCATGATTACGAGCAATTACTGTACATGCACGATACATTGCTCCCGTGTCAATATAGACAAAGGATAATTTACTTGCAATAATTTTAGCAACTGTACTTTTTCCTGCTGATGCAGGACCATCTACTGCTACTTGCATTCCAATAAAAAAGAGATCTTACCATTGACCCCTTTTATCCTTTCTGAAAGATTATTTCAACTTAAGTGTTTGGCCAGCTTCAACATTTGAAGAGTCTTTAAGATTATTTAATTTGGCTAATTCATCAACAGTCAAACCATGCTTTTCAGCAATTTCAGTCAAAGTATCCCCACTCTTAACTAAATATGTCTTAGGAGTAGTAGAACTAGTAGCTGAATTTGAACTAGTTTTTTCAGATTTTTTCTTACTCAAAGAAGATGATGAGGCTTTCTTAGCCTTCACAGATTTGGATGATTTAGAAGAAACCTTTTTAACTGTTTGAACTTCTTCAGCTTTTTCTGAATGGCCTGAAGCCAAACGATGAACAACTGGAATAAGTGCAATTAAAATAACTGCGAGAATTATAATAACTGCTATCCAACGTGCTGATCCGCTAGGCTGATTGTCCTGTGAGCTTCGCTTTTCAGTAGGTCGTTCATAATGCTTATATGGCCCCGTTGACTTTTTATCCATCAAAAATTCCTCCATTCACTTAACGGATTAATTTTAGCATATTTTACAATACTTTGAATATGAAAAATTCCATCAACTTTAAAAATTGATGGAATTATAACTTAATTTAAATTAAATCTCTTACGTACAAATGGCTTGATTGTCTTCAATGTAGCTTCAAATAACAGATAAACGGCTACCGCATTGATCAATCCTTTTAATAAATTAAATGGCACGATAATACTAAAAATATAGGTCGCCATTGATGGTAAATGTAATAATTGACCCAAATAAACTTTTTCAGTGAAGTTTAATAGTGCACCATAACCATTAATTGCTGGTAAATTAGGCACTGCAGTCACTGCATAAATCGGAGTTAGTACGTATGCATTAGCCAACGCCATTACCGCTGTCATCGCAATAATTCCAATTACCAATCCACAAATTGGTTTAATCCTGCCCAAGACTGTTTTCCGATTAGCTGCGGTAATATTTTTACTTAAACAATAAAATGGTATTGCAAAAGACATTGAAGCTAATAGTGCTGCTAAATTACCTACAAGACTCGGTAAAGCAAAGCCACTAAAAATTAAACTAAGTAGCATTCTAATTAAGGCAATGATAATTCCAGGTACAATTCCAAAAATAAACATTCCAATAGTAATGATGACATCCGAAAAATCAAACTTTAAAAATCCAACTCCAGGCATAATTGGAAATTCGAATTTCATAACCACAAATGCAATACAGCCAATCAAAGCATATGCAATAACATTAGTTAAATTACTATTCTTAACTTTTGTTTGATTCATAACTTACTTTCCTCTCTTACAACAAAAGGTCTACTGCCTCAGCAACAGACCTTAAAAAGTACAGTAAGTTTTTTTAGTCTGTCTTCTTCCATCTAGACTTTAACTATCGGTATCTAACGATTCAACCACTTTCGTGGGTCGCGGACTCTCACCGCCGGTCGGGATTTTCACCCTGCCCTGAAGACAATAACCCTTGATATTTAATTGACACTTATAATCTAATCCATCTGCATCAATTTGTCAACCTCATGCTTCGATAATTCCCGATACTGTCCAGATGTAAGCGAATCCAGAGTTAGAAAAGCATATTTTTCTCGAGCAAGTTTATCCACTAAATGTCCTACTGCTTTAAACATCCGCTTAACCTGATGATAATGTCCTTCATGAATTGTAATCTGAACGATTTGCGTATTTTTTTTATGATCTGTTTTCAGCACTTTAACTTTAGCTGGTGCCGCCTTAAAACGCTCCAGCTTTACTCCTTGCGTTAAAGTTTTGATCTCATCACTAGTCAAAACACCTTTAATTTTCGCTACATAGACTTTAGCTACTTCATTTCTTGGATGCATTAATAAATTGGCTAGCTTACCATCATTAGTCATTAAAAGCAACCCAGAGGTATCATAATCTAATCTACCTACTGGATACAAACGGTAGGGTATATCTTCAAAATAGTCTACTACCGTTTTTCTACCACGGTCATCTTCCACTGTTGAAACAACGCCTCGTGGTTTATAAAACAAATATGTGTGCAGACTTTCGCGTTCAATCGGTTCATCATCTACTGTAATGTTACTAAAAGTTTCAACTTTTGTACCTAATTTAGTAATAACATGTCCATCCACTTTAACTCGACCAGCTACGATCATTTTTTCTGCTTTTCTTCTTGAAGCAATTCCTGCTTCTGCAATTACCTTCTGTAATCGTTCTGCCATTTTATTCCTCTTTTTCTAAATCCTTATCTGCTTTCCCCTTAGAAGCAAATAAATCAACTTCTTCGCCATCCACTGCGTCTTTAAAGTCTTCAATTAATGGTAAATCAGCTAAACTACGATAATTAAAATATTGCAAGAAATAATCAGTAGTCACATATAATTTAGGATGACCTGGAGCATCTTTTTTACCATCTTGCTTAATCAAACCACGCCAAACCAATGTCTGTAGCGCTCCTGATGAATTTACGCCACGAATATCATCAATTTCAACCCTAGTAATAGGCTGACGATACGCAATTATTGCTAGAATTTCAAGAGCTGATTGACTCAAATTTTTAGTTAAATCTTTTTGAAAGTATCTTTCGATTATTTTTGATACTTGTTGACTAGTCGTCATCTTATAAGTATTGGCAATATGAATTATTTGCATTCCAGAATCTGGATCCGTGGCCATCTTCTGTTGCAAAAGTGCCACTTCTTGCTTCAGCTCATTGCCATCAATTTCTAGCAATTCAATTAAGTTTTGCTCCTCTAACCCATTATCACCTGCAACATATAAAAGGGCTTCTAGATTTGCTAATTTACTTGCCATTAGTATCCATTCTTTCTAAATTTAGATCACCAAATTCACGTGCTTGCTTAACTTGGATTTGGTGTTTTTTGCATAACTCCAACATTGCTAAAAATAGGCCAATAACATCTGAAATATTTTGCATTTGATCTACACATGCAAAAAAACTAATTTGCTTTTGTTGTTGTAATTGCCCGTGCAAAAAATCCATCATTTCATTAATTGGTGTTTCTGCTACCTTGATTGAAGCAGTATCTGTTTTATGCATTTTTAAGCGACGCAAAACCATCATAAAAGTCATCGTTAATTCTTGTGACGTTATTTGCCCTTTAGGAAGGGGCTGTATTTTTACAGTAGTTGATACACTCGCTTCTTTTGCAACTGTAATTGGAACTTCTTCATTACGTTCCTTAAAATATGCCGATATTTTCTTAAAAACAGAATATTGGACTAACTGCTGAACTAACTCGTCTCTTGGATCTTCATCAGGTTGAACATCATCTACAAAATCATTTTGTGGTAACAAGTACTGAGACTTAATTCGCAATAACGTAGATGACATGACAAAATATTCACCTGCAATTTGCAGATTTAAACTTTGCATTTTACGCAAATACTCTAAATACTGACTAGTTATCTGAGCAATTGGAATATCATAAATATCAATTTTTTGTGATTGAATTAAATGTAATAATAAATCAAGTGGCCCCTCAAAATTAGGCAATTCTAAAGTTAAATTACTTTTGTCCATTATCTTCTTCTACCGTCTTTAATAAATTTGTATATTCTGGTACTGCAGTTATACGTTTATCTGGATATTCATGTTTAAGCTCATTGATAATTTCACGTTCATAACTAATTTCACGAAAACCAGGCGCTAAAGATAAGTATCTAACAATTATAAATTGATTAGATAGTTGTGTTCCTAGCACACCTACCATATTATCCTGCTCATTACGATACAAATACAGAATAAAATCACTTTCATTTTGATTAAGCTCTATTTCTTCTCTTAAATTTTCAATATTTTTAAAATCAGGCAAATAGGATAATAATCCCATCGCTATTTTTTCATAATCTTTTTTATACTGGATTAACATTTCATCACCTAAAGACGTGGGTGTGTCTTTTGATAAACCTGTAAAATTTGTTTTTGCGATAAGTTGGTATAAATTTGAGTTGTACTGATATCAGAGTGTCCTAAGATTTCTTGGACAACACGTAAATCTGCACCATTTTCTAATAAATGCGTAGCAAATGTATGTCGTAAGGTATGAGGAGTAACGTCTTTTGTAATTGCAGCCATTTGACAATATTTTTTAATCATTTGCCAAATAGCTTGTCTCGTAATTTGCTTTCCTCGATTATTTAGAAAAATATGTTCATCATTTTTACCTACATGCAAAATGAGCGGATCTCGAACTTCTTTTTCGTATCTTTTTATCCAGTCAAGTGCAACCGGGCTGATAGGAATTAATCGTTCTTTCTCCCCTTTGCCCAAAACTCGAACCAATCCTAAATCATCATGTAGATCTTGCAATTCCAGATTAATTAATTCACTTACCCGCATTCCTGTAGCATACAAGGTTTCTAAGATTGCGCGATCACGTACACCGAGCTTGCGTTTAGTATCTGGCTGTTCAAGTAATTTATTCATTTCAGTTTGCGACAATGCTGTGGGCAAACGTCGCTCCTTCTTAGGTAAATCAATTTCTAACATTGGGTTCAGTTTTTGGATATTTTGTCGGGCGAGCCATTGATAAAATCTTCGCATGCTAGAAATTAATCGGCTAATTGAACTAGTTGCCTTATTTAAATCATGTTGTCGAGCTAAAAAAGCATCTACATCGCTTGCCTCAGTTGGCCATGAAGTCATACCCTCATTTTTAACAAAGCTGCGAAATTCTTCTAAATCTTGACGATATGCATTAATTGTATTATCACTTAGTCCACGTTCAACTTGGCTATAACGCAAATAATCATCAATTTGATCTTTTAAATTACTCTTCGCCATTCTCGTTCACTTCTGGATCCTTAATTAAAGTAATTGTTCCTGCTGTCTTATCTTCTTCAATTAAACCCGCTTTGAGCAAATGACCGATAGCACGTTTAAAAGCTGATTTGGAAATACCAAAATATGACTTAATCTCTTGTGCGCTTGATTTGTCATAAAAAGGCAAAGTTTTAGTTTCTCTTCTACGTAAACTCATTAAAATCATTTGTGCATCATCATCAATTTCCTCAAAAGCACGAGGTAAAGCACTTAAATTCAAGCGTCCATATTGACTAACACCAATTACTCTCCCTTTAAATTGCTCACCTAAGCGCATTGGTCGAGGCATCTGTGATTCATGTACAAAACCTAAGTAATAATCACTTGTTAAAACAAAAGCACCAATTTCACGTGTAGCATAAACTGTTGCAAAAATATTTTCATTATTCATCCCATGAGGAAAATTAGCTGCCAATTGGTCAAAAATATTTTCATCTGCTAGTTTAGCCCAAATACGATTTTTTTCATCTGTTTCTAGTCTTACTAAAAGACGATCATCTCGTCGTGGCCATCTCTCCTTATCTCTAGGAAGATCATCCATTGATAGCGCAACGTCTTTATCAGGTAACCCTACGTCAACAAAAACTCCTAGACCTGGACGAACTTCAGTGACTTTACCCCAACCATATTGATCTGGCTGAGCAAAAGGCAAAAACTGAGTCATTTCACGGTCATGTTCTTTATTATCATAGATAAATCCCTCAACTTCATCTCCTATCTTAGGAAGATCATCTTGTGTAATTTCAATCTTTTTTAACTCATAAGTTACACCATCGATTTGAATATAATAAGCTTTATCATTCTCATCGATAATTTTTCCTTTGCAAACTGTTCCAAGCATTTAAAATTCTCCTACTTTACATATTCTTACATATAAGTATAAGAGATTTTTGAGCAAAATAAAATAGCCAGCTCTAAAGCTGACTATTTTTTGATTAGCTAATCTATCTAAATTATATTCTCAAAATTAAAGATTTGAGATTTCGCCTTGGTAGATAGCACCACGACGAGCATCAACAGTAATAGTTGAACCATCAGAAATCTTACCAGTAGCATCAGTAGCACCAACAACAACTGGGATACCTAATGATAAACCGATAACTGCAGCGTGTGAAGTCAAACCTGAAGCTTCAACAACTAAACCTGAAGCCTTCTTGATAGCTGGGTTGTAGTCTGGGTCAGTAGTCTTAGCAACTAAGATGTCGCCTTCCTTAACCTTGCTGTTTGCTTCTTCAGCTGAGTTAGCTACAACTGCCTTGCCGATAACTGAACCGTTACCAACACCTAAGCCTTGAACTAACTTGTTACCGATAATTTGCAACTTCATCAAGTTAGTTGTACCTGAGTCACCAAGTGGAGTACCAGCAACGATAATTACAAGGTCGCCGTCCTTTACGTAACCCTTTTCCTTAGCTACCTTAGCAGCCATTTCAAACATGTCATCAGTTGACTTAGGCTTTTCAGTCAATACTGGTTGTACGCCCCAAACGATACCCAATGAGTGTTGGATCTTTTCGTCGAAGGTCATAGCAATGATGTCTGCATTTGGACGGTACTTAGAAATCATACGTGCAGTGTAACCTGAGTTCGTTGCAGTAATGATAGTCTTAACACCTAATTCTTGAGCAGTACGTACAACTGATTCACCAATAGCTTCAGTTACGTTTGAACCCTTGTAAGCTTCAAATCTTTGAAGTGCTAAAGTATTACGCTTAAGCATTTGCTTTTCAGTACGTTCGTCAATTTCAGCCATAGCCTTAACAGCCTTAACTGGGTAAAGACCATTTGCTGATTCACCTGAAAGCATGGTTGCGTCAGTACCATCAAGAACTGCGTTAGCAACGTCTGAAACTTCGGCACGAGTTGGACGTGGGTTTTCTTGCATTGAGTCAAGCATTTGAGTAGCAGTAATAACTGGCTTACCAAGTGCGTTAGCCTTACGGATTAAGCTCTTTTGTACAAATGGAACTTCCATGAATGGAATTTCAACACCCATGTCACCACGAGCAACCATTAAACCGTCTGAAACTTGTAAAATTTCGTCTGCGTTGTCGATACCTTCTTGAGATTCAATCTTTGGGAAGATCTTAACGTAGTCAGCACCTGCTTCTTCACAAAGCTTACGGATGTCTAAGATATCTTGAGCCTTACGTGCAAATGAAGCAGTAATGAAGTTAATACCGTAGTTCAAACCAAATTTAATGTCATCAGTATCCTTTTCAGTAATACCTGGAAGGCGAATTTCAACACCAGGAGCGTTAACCCCCTTCTTTGAACCAATAACACCAGTGTTTTGAGCTTCACAAACAAGTTCTCTCTTTGAGTCGTCCTTTTCTTTAATCAAAAGGTCAACCAAACCATCATCGATTAATACGTGACCACCAACGTGAGTATCATCGTATAAACCATCGTAGGTAACGTGAATCATGTCCTTGTTACCCTTCTTGGTAGCATCCATTGATACACGGATCATGTCACCAGTATTAATAGTGAACTTGCCACCTTCTTGTTCAGTGGTTCTGATTTCAGCACCCTTAGTGTCAAGGTCGATACCAAGAAGCATACCAGTATCTTTTTCCACTTGACGAACCATCTTCATACGAGCAAGGTGTTCTGGGTGGTCACCGTGTGAGAAGTTGAAACGGAATACGTTTGCACCAGCCTTAGCTAAAGCAGTAATAGTTTCAATATCGTTTGAAGCTGGCCCTAAAGTACTAACAATCTTAGTTTTCTTCATTATTAAAAAAATCCTCTCCAAAAATCAACCAAATTAATATTTAGTCATTTCTTCATTTACATCCAATAACGCATAGTCGCCTTGGTGTTTACCGTCAAACAGATCAAGAATGTCGTGGGTATTAAGTTCACCATTCTCCATGCCGACAGCTAAACCGCCCTTCCCATCGAGAAGTAACTTAACAGCATAATTACCCATCTTAGTAGCATTAACTCTATCTGTAACAGTAGGTGAGCCACCACGTTGCATATGCGCAAGGACATTAGCACGAGCATCAAAGTCACCATATTTAAGGAGTTCGTCCTTAAACTTATCAGCGGCCATAACGCCTTCTGCTAAGACAATGATACCATGATCTTTGCCATCTGCAAAACCACGAGTAAGAGTTTCTGCAATTTCCTTCACATCATATGAACGTTCAGGAATTACAATTGCGTCTGCTCCACTTGCTACACCGACACGCATAGCAATATCACCACATTCACGACCCATTACGTTGACAACGAATACGCGGTGGTGACTACTTGCAGTATCACGAATCTTATCGATAGCATCCATAGCAGTACGACAAGCAGAATCAAAGCCAATCGTGTAGTCAGTATAAGGAATATCATTATCGATAGTTCCTGGTAAACCGACTGAGTTTACGCCGTGGCGAGTCAAGGCTAAAGCACCATGGTATGAACCGTCACCGCCAATTACGATAACCGCATCAATACCGTGCTTCTTTAATTGCTCAACACCCTTTTGTTGCACTTCTTCTTGCGCAAATTCTGGGAAACGAGCACTGTACAAGAAAGTACCGCCTTCACTAATCTTATGGTCAACATTTTCCGTAGTAAGCGGAACAAAGTCACCTGCAACCAAACCAGCGAAACCATAACGAATTCCAAAGACTTCAAGTCCATGATGGATAGCTGTCTTTGTTACAGCTCTAATTGCTGCATTCATACCAGGGGCGTCTCCGCCACTAGTTAAAATACCAATCCGTTTCATGAATTCACCTCATCATGATTATTTTGTGTAATTTCTCACATCACATAAATATTAACATTTTTTAAGCCAAAAAGCTCACAAAAATTGGGCTAATTTCTGCTTTCTTTTCTTCTTTAAATTGTTAGCACTTACATGTCTTATCAATGGTAACTTCATAATTTAAACTTTATTCTTTAAAGTTGACTTTTCGCAAATTGGTTAAGAAATATTGCTTCTTATTCTGATTAAAACGATCTCCCTGAACCTTAACTCCTAATAAATAAATATTGCCTTCTTTTAAAATAGGAACTACTTTTTCATAAGTTTGTGGGAAAATAATAAATTCCTGTTCACTTGATGTATCAGCAAAACTAGCAAAAGCCATCGTTTTTCCGTTTTTGGTTCTAATTTGCTTTAATTTCGTTAATTTTCCTACACTAATTCCTGTCTCATTTAATTGAAATTGATTTAATGGTTGAGCATTAAACTTTTGGGCATATTTTTGAATAGCCATTAGAGGAGTAGTTGTCGTAGAAAAGCCAAGTGCTTTTTCCTCCATTTCTGCTTTTTGTGCGGCAGTTGGAGGATCGGCAGGCTTTAAGGGAGCATCCCCCAATATCTCAGATAATGACATATTTTGGCCGGTTAATTGCACATTAGCAATTATATCCTTACAGTTGATTAACAGCTCATTGCGATTATCTTCAATTTCATCAAAGGCTCCAGCCATAATCAGTGCTTCAATTGAATCAACTTGCAAAAACTTAACATTAATTTTTCGTAAAAAATCGTTAAACGATTTATATGTTTTAGTATTAGCAGCTATTTCTTTAGCAAAATCAATTCTTAAACCTTTAATTGCTTTTAAACCAACTAAAATTTTTCCATCCCGCAAAGTATAATTCAACTGACTATGATTAATATCAGGCGGCAGAATACGTACTCCTACTTCTTGAGCCTGCATTATATAGCCTTGTGCCTTAGCGGACGTTGCTGAATTGAGCATTGCCGTATAAAAAGCAGCTGGATAATGTACTTTTAAATATGCTAACCAAAAGGCAATTTTAGTATAAGCTACAGCATGTGAGCGATTAAAACCATAATTAGCAAATTGCTCAATATAATGATATACTCGCTCTCCAACTTCTTTAGAATGTCCATTTTTAACAGTACCTGCAATAAACTTATCACGTTCTTGTTCAATTACATCTTGTTTCTTTTTAGACATTGCACGCCGCAAGATATCAGCTTCTCCTAGTGAAAAACCAGCTAGTCTTTGTGCTGTTTGCATAACTTGTTCTTGATAAACCAAAATGCCATAAGTTGGCTGTAAAATTTGCTTCAAACTTGGATCTGGATACTGAACAGCAGCTTTACCATTTTTTCGCGCAATAAAAAGATCAATGTTTTGCATTGGGCCCGGACGATATAAAGCATTAACTGCTACTAAATCTTCAAAATTATCAGGATGCAGTTTACGCAAAACATCCCGAATACCATTAGACTCAAATTGAAAGATAGCATCGGTTTTCCCTTGCTGAAACAGTTTAAGCGTCTGTGGATCATTTAATGGAATTGTATTCGGATCTAACTTAACTCCTTGCCGCTGTATTAAAGCTAAAACATTTCCTAAAACGGTCAAATTGCGCAAACCCAAAAAGTCAATTTTTAATAGACCTAATGATTCAACATATTTTTTAGTTTGCTGAGTCACAGGGATGCCTAAAGGCCCAGCTTGCAAGCCTGAAATACCAGCAATTGAATCATCGCTAATTACCAAACCAGCAGCATGAATAGAATAATGTCTCGGTAATCCCTCAAGTTCTACAGCGGTTTTAAATAATAACTTATTCTCTGGCGTAGCATCAACAAGTAGCCTTAAGTCTCTTGATTCTTGGTATACCTGCTTTAAATCTATTTTATTCTTAGAATGCGGAATTGCATGAGTCCATTTATCAACTTCTGGCATAGTTAAACCAAAAGCTCGCCCTACATCTCTTAAAACTTGTTTAGCAGCCATCGTACCAAAAGTTAAAATTTGTGCAGCATGATCCATGCCATATTTTTGGTACATATATTTAATTACCATATTGCGTTGAACATCAGGAATATCCAAATCAATATCTGGCATTTCATGTCGAGCTGGATTCAAAAAACGCTCAAATAATAAATGATATTGAATGGGATCAACTTCAGTAATTCGCAAAGCGTAAGAAACTAGCGAGCCACACGCCGATCCACGACCAGGACCAGTAGTAATTTTAGTGCGATGACAATAATTGATTACGTCCCATACAATCAAAAAGTAATCATCAAATCCCATCTGGTTAATAACCCGCAATTCATAATTTAGTCTCTTTTGATATTCGGCTGGAATGTCTTTTTGACCAAATCTGGCTTGCAAACCGGTTTGAGCCAAATAATGCAAATATTCTTCTGAAGTCGAAAACTGATCTTGATGGTATTTAGGTAAGACTGGCTTTTGAAAAACTACCTCTGCATTACATTTTTGAGCAATTTTCCAAGTATTATTAATTGCTTCGTCTAAATCGAATTGGTGATAACGTTCCAAAATACTTTGAGCAGAATCTAAATAATGTGATCCAGCTTGCTTAGCTAAAGGCAAAATATCTTGCAGTTTCTCTCCTTTAGCAATTGATCGTAATGTTTTTTGTAAAAATTGATCATGCGGCTGTAGATACTGACTGTCTTCTACCGCAACCAAAGGCAACTCAAATTGCTTGCCAAGCTCACGCACATAATTAATATAATCTATACTTGCTTTTGAGGCATAAATACCCAAATACAGTTCTCCTGTTAACTGTTTTAACTGTCTCACATAATCACTGCCCAATGCTTGATTAGTATCATAAAGTGCCCTTAATTCACTTTTCAAATTGGCAGGTACAATAATTAACAGATCATTCAAATATTTAGTTAACTCTTTTAAGGTCAAAACCTTATCATTTTGACCATTCTCTGTTAACAAATTTACCGCACTCGAAAGTCGCAATAAATTATGATATCCCTGATTCGTTTTGGCAAAAACTAACAAATCGTATTTCTGAGTGCTATCAATTAAACCATTTAAGCGCAATTGCATCCCTAAAAGTGGTTTAATTCCCGCCTTTTTAGCCAATTCATAAAAATTGACCAAACCATAAGTTACATTTACATCTGCTAGTCCAATTGCAGGATAGCCTTTTGCTTTAGCTGTTTTTATTAAATCGTTTATCTTAGTCGGACTAGTTAACAAAGTGAAAGAGCTTAGGTTTTGGAGTGCTGCTACTTGCATAAACTAACCACCTTTCATCACTACATATATTAAATTAAGTATACCAAATTGACTCAATCAGGTTTGAATTTGCGCTTTATTTTTGATAAAATCTTACACGAAAGAAGGAATCATTATGGGTCGCTATATCATTACAATTGTATGGAGCGTAATCTACATGTTAGTTGTAGGCTTTATTGCTGGTCCTTTAACCCAAAGTGCTGCATTTGACGGTACAGACCTTAAGAACTGCGTAATCGTGGGTGTCATCTTTGGTATTCTTTTCTCAGCAATTATTGCAACTATTACCGCTCATTCACATAAAGACAATAGTAAATACAGTAAGTTAAAATAATTATTAAATTTAATAAAAAAGACGTGAGATGGTTTGTTCTCACGTCTTTTTTATTGTTTTCACTAATAAAACTTATAATTCTTTTTGGTATCTACTTTAACTGACCCATGAGTCAAGTACTCACTAAACATTTGTACATAGTCCTTATCCAAAGTGGTTTCAATTTTATCCATGCTATATTCAGGATAAAAACCACCGCCCATGGCCCGATAATTATTAACTGCTAAATGATAAATTTGATCATCCTTAATCGATTGACCATGCAAACTAAGTTTAGTTAACCGTTCACCTACTGGTTTTGATAAATCTGCCTCGTATTCAACTGGATAAAAGACATCAAAATGATAAAGCATTGGCTTAGGTTTAATCCAGCGATCAATAAAGCCAATTTTGCCATTTTCATCTTTCTTCAAAAAGCCAGCTGAATACTCAATAATATGACGTAGCTCTTTACCAGTCAATTTCACACGACATAATTGATTAGCATATGGATAATTTAATAAAACGTCTCTCATCGTAATTGTCTTATCAAAACCTTTAGCTGTCTCACTCATTACTGCAGTTGCTGAAACATCTGCCTTAGTAAACCATAATTGCATTTGCTGAATTAAGTTAATAAATGGGGCGCCTTCTATTCTACCCTTCATTGCATTCTCAATTCGCGCTGGTTGATCTAAATGAGCAATTGGTTGATCTAGCCATGCTTGCGTTCTTCTATCCAAATCTGACACAATATCAACAATTGCTGGATCAGGTTCATAATCCTTAGTATCAATCAACTTCGTGGTCATTGAATTAATCTTTTTAGTATTATCATCAATATCAAGAATAACTTCAGCAACAGCTTCACCGCGATAGCCAGGTTGAACAATAGCTGTATCACGAGTAACCAAATTCAAACGTCGATGTTGGTGACCAGTTAATAAAACATCAACTTCTGGAATTTCAGTTAAAATCTGATAAGCTTCATTTTCACCACTATGAGGCTCTGTGGCCCTTCCAGACTCAGGATCACTCTCAAACCCACCGTGATACATGACAGCTAAGACATTAACTTGTGGTCGTAAAATCTTAGCACAATGCTTAATTTTTTCATAAGCAGAAACAAATTTTAAACCAGCCACATTTTCTTTAGGCTCCCAATGTGGAATATATTGAGTTGTTATTCCTAATAAACCAATTTTTAAGCCATTTCTTTTGATAATAGTATATTCTCTACCAAAAAATGGGACTTCAGTTTCTGCATCTAATACATTGTCATTGATAATTGGAGCCTCATTATTATCCACATAATAGCTTAAATAATCTAAGCCAAAATTAAAGTCATGGTTACCTAAGCAACGTGCATCATATCCTACAGCGTTATATGCTTCTGTAAAAGTGCGCAGATCACTGTAATCACCCGTAGAGTGAGCATAAGAAGCAAGAGGTGAACCTTGCAAACAGTCCCCAGCATCAGTTACAACAACATTATTAGCGCCATATTTTTTCTTTTCTGCTTTTATAACTGAACTAACTCGGCTCAAACTAAAAGACGCATTATAATCCGTTTTATTCTGATAATCAGTTGGCAATAAAAAGCCATGCGTATCACTAGAATGTAAAAATACTAACTGCATAATCCTTTTCCTTTTTCTTAGGCATAAAAAAAGACACCATATTACAGGTGTCTTTTAACTAGTTATTGCTGTTGTCGTTGTTATTTACAACTTGACGACCCTTGTAATAACCCTTTGGTGAAACACGGTGGCTTAAGCGGTATTCACCAGTAGTTGCATCATAGTGCATTGCTGGAACACTCAACTTAATGTGACCACGACGTGAACGTTTCTTTTGTTTAGAAGTATGTCTTGCAGGAACTGCCATTTAATTGATCTCCTTTATTGTAGTCTTAAGCTTCAAAATCAAATGATTCTGAATTACTCACGTGATTCAATGATACTATTCAATTGCTAATAAATCAAGATCTATTCAGTTTTCTTTTCTTTTTTCTTGAAGATTCCTTTGGAATCACGATCAAAAAACCAAGCAATAATCATGCCAATAATTACCATTACTACTAATACAATAATTAATGGCAACTTTACTTTAAAAAAGCCAAAATTAATTGCAACAGGTGATGTATTTAAAACCACAAAAATAACTGCAATTAAAGCAACAATTGAACCTATAATTAAATTTCTTTGTTTTTCCATTTTCCCTTTACTTTCTAGAAGCAAACTTTAAAGAAATCTCATCACCAATTGTTGGAAACAGATTATACAGTTTAGCTGCTAAAGCCAAACTAAGTGGCAAGTTCAATTCACGTTTGTCACTACCAAAGAAGTGTACTACTTGCCAAGCAACATCGTCTGGATCTAGCATAAACTCTTGAACATTTTTGACATAATTTCCAGTCTTATCCGCTACATTAAAGAAATTAGTGTAAACAGGGCCCGGGTTAACTGTCATTACTTTAACGCCAAATGGCTTTAATTCTAACCGTAAGACATTTGAAAATTGAATTACAGCAGCTTTAGAAGCACTGTAGGCAGCTGACTTAGTAGTTGGTACTTTACCAGCAATTGAACCAAAGTTAATGATTTGACCGGTCTTTTGCTCCATCATGACCCGACCAACTAAACGAGTGAAGTACATCAAGCCTAAAACATTCACTTGGAACATGTTGGTAACATCTTGCATCTTTTGGTCCATAAACTCTTCAAACTTGCCAAAACCAGCACAATTAACTAAAAAGTCAATATGTTTTACTTGTTTAGTAATTGCATTAAAAGTTTGTTCAATTTCTTCTGGTTTACCCATGTCCGTTGGAAAAACATAAGCTTCAGCACCAGATAGTTCCTTAGCTTCTGCTGCAATTTCATCTAATTGTTCTTTTCTTCTAGCAATTAAAATTACAGTAGCACCACGTCCGGCACTTTCAAGGGCAATGGAGCGTCCAATCCCACTTGAAGCACCTGTAATTACAACAACTTTATTTCTTAACGAGTCTTTCATTTTTCTGAGCCTTTCATTGGAATATCAATTCGATCAAAATCATTAACTAATACTGTATTAGGAAATACTTTTTTAGCCTGCTTTTCTAATTTCTTAGCCTTTGCCCCCATATAACGAGCAGAAATATGATTTAGACATAATAATTTTACATTATCTTCTAGCGCAACCTTAGCAGCTTCAACCGAAGTCGAGTGATAATAATTATGTGCCATCTTCTGTTCATCCCCTGAAAAAGTTGATTCATGAACCAAAACATCTGCATCTTTAGCCAAACGAACAATGCTTGGCGTAGAACGTGTATCATAGATTACTGTCACAATTCTGCCTGACTTAGCAGGCCCGAGAAAGTTTTTACCATCCAAAACTGTTCCATCTGCTAAAGTTATTTGCTCACCATTCTTCAATTTTCCTAGAAGTGGTCCGTTAGGAACATTGTACTGTGCTAATTTATCAATTAATAATTCGCCTGGATGTGAAGCCTCAATTACTCTAAAGCCAAAACTAGGTATCCGGTGATCCAATTGCTCCGTATATACTTTAAAACCTTTATCTTCACAAATCAGTCCAGGTTTTGATAATTCCACAAACTTGATCGGGTATGATACTTTAGTCCGAGATATCTTGAGTGAAGTTCTAACAAATTCTTCAATACCACTTGGGCCATAAATAGTAATCGGTCCAACATCGCCCTGAAAAGAACGCGTTGATAGCAACCCTGGTAACCCAAAAATATGATCGCCATGATTATGTGAAATAAAAATTTTGGTAATTTTTCGTAATCTAATATTTGTTCTTAAAATTTGGTGCTGAGTTGCTTCACCTACGTCAAACAGCCAGATTTCATTCAATTCATCTAGCAGCTTAAGCGCAACGCTAGAAACATTGCGCTGCTTTGAAGGTTGCCCAGCGCCAGTACCTAAAAATTGTAATTCCATGAAAATCCTATTCTAATCTAAAATTTTGAATGCTTAACAATTGTTTTGGTAATCAATGCGCTATAATATTTTGACCCCTTTAAATTAGGATGGGTATGATCGCCGTAGAACCAATTAGGATGATTCTTCGAGTACGAGTACCAATCAATTATTATAAGATTATGATACCGTTTTGCACCTTGCTTTAGCAAATTATTCACTGAATTTTGCCAATCTCTAGTTGGAACATGAACATTAATCCAAAAAACTTTTCTCTTAGGCCCAGCTTGATGCATTATTCGATCGAGATCCTCCATTGAAAAAGGCCCGTTAGTTCCTAAGCCAATTAAGATATTATCTGCCAAAACTCCCTGATTTTGATAACTATCTAACAAACCAAAAGCAACATTCAATTGTCTTGAAACAGCGGCATCAATTAACGCTTTAGGCATTAATTGTTTTAAATCGTTACTTGAACCAGCCATTACCGAATCGCCAATCGCAGTTACTTGAACACGTTGAGCTAATTGCAAGTCTAACTGAGAAATGCCATATTTAACAAAAGACTTGTTAACAGGATGTTTTTTAGCTTGAAGCTCAGCTTCGCGAATAATTTTAGATTTCTTCTCTTTTTTCTTTTTCTCTTTCTTCAGCTTTTTAATTAATTTAGCATTATCTGTTTTTTGTTTTTTAGAATTTTGGTTGATTCGCTGTGCTAACTGACTTTTATTAAAGTCTTCTGCTTTTACTCGGGGTGAAATCGCAATAGCCGCTGAACCTAAAATTAAAATCAAAGCTGCTAAAGCTGCTTGACATTTCTTAAAGTAATCTCTTGTTTCAAGATTAAAAATTCGAGCAAAATACTGCTTAGTTTTATCCCAGCTAATCTTACTCATAGGTCTTTCAATCAAACGATAAGTAATTTCGGTAATCACTAAGATTAAAATCACTTCAATAATGTGATACAACACTGGATTATCGCCAATATTTACCTTATCTTCAAAAAAGATCATCACTGGGAATTGATACAGGTAGATACCGTAGCTTCGCGAGCCAATCCAATCAAATAATTTATTAGTTAGAATTTGATTCCAATGACTACCTGGATGGGCAATTACCGCTACTAAAATACATACATCTAGTGTAAATAGCAGCATCCCGCCAGCATAAGTAAAGGCTTGTTGAGGATTCATCCACCTAGAGAAAAACATCATTAACATTAAAGCAAATGAAGCCAAGCCCACCAAATCAAGCATCACACTGACTTTTCGCTCAACTTGTTGACTTAAGCCCTCAATCGGCCAAACCACTGCCAATGCTGCACCTAATCCTAAAGAAAAGAATCGAGTATCAGTTCCGTAATAAATTCGGTTAATATCTGCCTTTAAAAAGTACAGGATTGTCATTTCTAATGCAGAAACAGCCGACAAGCCAACTAAAATCCAAAAAATATTTTTCTTCTTTTTAGCAAGTTTAACTAATAAATAAATGACAATTGGCCAAACAATATAGAATTGTCCTTCAATTGACATCGTCCATAGATTAGTGAATGGTGATTCATTAGCCGCAAAACGCTCAAAATAACTTTGTCCATTATGAATTTGCCAAAAATTAAACATATTTAATAAATTCGCAAATACAATTTGATTTAATTTAGCCAGCAAATTGCGCTGAAAAATAAAGATATAAGCTGCACTTAGCCATAAAACAGTAATCAATTGCGGATATAATTTTTTTATCCGACTCAAATAAAAGTGACGATTATTATATGAACCTGTTTGATCATATGAATTAAGCATATGATCTGTCACTAAGTATCCTGAGAGTACGAAAAAAATCGGTACTCCCAGATATCCTCCTATAAAGGAATTAGGATCAAGATGATAAAGAATTACCCCAATAACTGCTAATGCTCTAAGGCCAGAATACCCTGTAATAAACCGATTTTTTTTCATATTCTATCTCTACTACTCTTATTGTACGAATTCAAAGACAAACTTGCCAATAGCCACATCGTCACCATTAACAGCTCCCTTTTCACGTAGTGCGTCATCAACGCCCAAGCGTTTAAGCCTTCTTGCCAAACGCATAATACCGTCTTGGTGATCTAAATTGGTCATTTGAACTAATCTTTCTAATTGTTCACCCTTAACGATAAATTCATGTTCACCGACTTGTTCAACTGTAAATTCATTCTTTTGTGGTGCCTGATATTTGTATTCTTTAGTCTTTTGTGCAAGCTTAGGTTGTACTTCAGCCCGTTCTTGTTCAACCTCAGCCACTAAGTTGGCAGTATCCGACATCAACTTGTTTACCCCTTTATGAGTTACACTTGAAATCTCATAAATAGGTTCATTATTTTCTTCTGCTTTTAACGCTTTTTTAAACTCAGCTAATTTTTCCTCAGCACCAGAAATATCCATTTGTGAAGCTACAATCAATTCTCGCTTCTTGGACAAGTCAGTTTCGTAATTTTTAAGTTCTTTTTTAATGGTATGGTAATCATCAATTGCTTCACGACCATTATTAGGATCCATTGAAACTAAATGTAAGATTACTTTGGTTCTTTCAACGTGACGTAAAAATTGAATTCCTAGGCCAACGCCTTGACTAGCCCCTTCAATTAATCCTGGCAAATCTGCCATTGAAAAATCACGACCATCTGGCAAAATAACCATTCCTAAATTAGGAGTCAAAGTCGTAAATTGATAAGCAGCAATCTTTGGCTTTGCCTTAGTTGTTACTGATAACAATGTTGACTTACCAACTGAAGGGAAACCAACTAAACCAACATCGGCCAGCAATTTCAGCTCTAAGCGTAAAACACGATCTTCACCTGGTTCACCATTTTCAGCAATTTCTGGTGCGGTATTAACACTAGTAGCAAAATGAATATTGCCGCGGCCACCGCGACCACCTTTAGCAACAACTAATTCTTGACCTTTTTCAGTTAAATCGCCAATCAATTCATTAGTATCATAATCGTATACAGTAGTTCCCACTGGAACCTTTAAATAAAGATCTTTGGCAGCACGACCATATTGTGACTTAATCCGGCCATTTTCTCCACTATCCGCCTTAAACTTACGCCGGTAGCGAAAATCCATTAAAGTTCTTAAGCCGCTGTCAGCAACAAAAATAATACTGCCGCCACGGCCCCCATCACCACCAGCTGGACCGCCATTAGGAACGTATTTTTCATGGCGGAAAGCCACCATGCCATCGCCGCCTTTTCCGGCTTGTACTTCAATTTTAGTTTGATCAACAAATGTAGGCATGTTTATCTCTTCCTTCCGTCTCAATCTAACTTTTAATACTATACCACAGAAACGCGCATGATATCGCGTTTTCTCGGATTACAATGTCAATTTTACTGTTTGTGCTTGAGGCAGTGTGAGTCCTGCTCGACGCAAGTCATCAATCGATGCCTCTTTAATTTTCTTCAGTGAACCAAATTTGCGCAAAAGTTTATTACGACTTTTAGGCCCAATGCCCTTAATCGAATCTAATCGACTAGATAAAGCATTCTTGGCATGTCGTCTTCTATGAAAAGTAATGGCAAAACGGTGAACTTCATCCTGAATTCGTGTCATCAAGTAAAAGCCTTCGGACTTTGGATTAAGCGGGATCAATTTCAACGGAATCCCGTTAATTGGATCACCAAACAGCAAGTGATTAGTCCTATGTTTATCATCTTTAACCATACCGGCAACTGGAATATTCAAATTGAGTTCATTGCGTAAAACATCTAAACAAGCATCAACTTGAATTTGTCCCCCATCCATTAAAATTAGATCAGGCATTCTTTTATGTTCACGCAACAATCTACCATATCTTCTTCTGACAACCTCTCTAGTGTTGCGGACTTCATCGCCACCATTTTGATGTTCAACTTCGCCCTTTAACTTATATTTCCGATAAGCTGTTTTCTCAGGTTCACCATCTTTAAAAACAACTAAAGCAGAAACCGGATCAGCACCTTGAATATGAGAGTGGTCAAAACTTTCAATAAAATGACCATATGGCAGGCCTAAAGCATCAAAAATTTCTTTTTGTGCTCCTTTAGTTTTACGATTACCTAACTCCAATAACCTAAACTTGTCATCTAATTTCAATTTAGCATTATCATGAGCCATCTCTAGCAATGATTTCTTTTGCCCCCGCTGCGGTGTTCTAACTGGCACCTTTAAAACCTCAGCTAAGGTAGCATTATCAAAGCCTTCAGGAATCAAAACTTCTTTAGGTAGAACTCTATTTCTTTGCCCATAAAATTGAACAATAAACGACGTGAATGCATCTTCAGGATCCGCCGCATCGGTTAAAGGAAACATTCTGGTTTCTCTACGCAATAATTTCGCCTGACGCAAGAAAAAGATTTGAATTGAAATCCATGACTTATCAACGTAATAATTAAAGATATCGCGTTGAGTATTGTCATTAGAAATAATTTTCTGCTTCTCAACCGTCTCTTCAATATACTTCAACTGATCTCGAATTTCAGCTGCTCGCTCAAATTCAAGATTGCCAGCTGCCTGTGTCATTTTTTCAGTTAAATTTTGCTTAACGCTAGCAATATCACCGTTCAAAAAGCTTTTAATCTTTTTAATCTGCTCATCGTACTCTTTTTGTGGCACTTTTTTAAAACAAGCGCCTAAGCATTGTCCCATATGGTAATAAAGACATGGTCTACCTTGATAGCCATGACACCGTCTTAATGGAAAAACTTTTTGAATAAATTTTAACGTAGCCTGAGCTGCGTATACATTGGGATAAGGGCCAAAATAATAGCCCCCATCTTTATGCACAATGCTAGTTAGCCGAGTTTGCGGATCATGTTCACGGGTGATCTCAATATAAGGATAACCGGTTCCTTGCTTTAACTGCACATTATAATATGGCTGATATTTTTTTATTAA
Organism: uncultured Lactobacillus sp.; assembly: GCF_947367125.1. Taxonomy (GTDB): domain Bacteria; phylum Bacillota; class Bacilli; order Lactobacillales; family Lactobacillaceae; genus Lactobacillus. The sequence goes on along the minus strand of NZ_CANBCQ010000023.1, from coordinate 17,148 downwards.
TGTGATTTCAAGTAAAAAAGCTTCCTTATCAGTTGAAACAGTAATAATGTCATAGTCCCGAATTTCACGAACTAATTCAGCTCTACGACCAACTTGTTTACTCTTAAAATATGAACGAACTCGATTCTTTAAATTTTTAGATTTACCAACATAAATAACCGTGCCGTTTACATCTTTCATTAAATAGCAACCTGGTTTTTCAGGTAAAAGTTTTAATTTATTTTCAATTAATTGTGTTGTCATTATCTCATCTCACTGAAAAAAATTGCATTTAATAGTTTAACACATACTGTTTAAGAAGATCTTAACTTTGCTTATAGAAATAGCTATTCCTAATAAAAATTGCTATATTTGTAATAAATCTTATTTAAGGAGGAACTTGATGACTAACCTAGTTTTTGACCTAATTGATCAATTCGGCTATCTAGCTATCAGCTTATTAATCGCAATTGAAAATATCTTTCCCCCTATTCCATCTGAAGTGATTCTTTCTTTTGCTGGCTTTGCAACTCATCATTCTCAAATGAACGTTATCGGTGTAATTATTGCTTCAACAATTGGAGCAGTAATCGGAGCCTTAATCTTATACTGGATTGGAACCTTGCTCAATCCTAATCGTTTAGAAAAACTATTTAACCATAAAATGTTTAAGCTATTAGGTTTTAAAAAGGGAAATGTACAAAAAGCAGTTAATTGGTTCGATAAATATGGCACCGGAGCTATTTTTTACGGACGCTGCATCCCTGTCATTCGCAGCTTAATTTCTATTCCTGCTGGCATTGCAAAAGTAAAATTACCTAAGTTTCTTATTTACACAAGCTTAGGAAGCTTAATTTGGAATACAATTTTAGTCGGATTAGGCTCTTATATGGGAGAAAATTGGGAACAGCTGGTCCTGATTTTCGAAGAATACTCTTTAATTATTGTTGGGTTTATTTTAATTGCCATAATTTATTTTTCCTGTAAATGGTACAAACAAAAAATTAAAGCCAATTAACTAAAGCGCTCTATGGGATCATGGAGCGTTTTTCTTCTTTCAAAAATTAAAAATATCATGTAAAATTAATCTAATCTATAAATAAGGGAAGTTTGCGAATGAAATTTAATCTTTTTAGAAAACAAAGCGTTCAAAATTATCTTGGCAAAGACATTAAATTTTCTAAGACAATGAATGCTGTCGACTTAATGTCACTTGGCGTAGGCGCTGTTATCGGAACTGGGATTTTTATCTTACCCGGAACTGTAGCAGCAACTTTAGCTGGACCAGGAGTAAGTTTATCATTTGTAGTAGCAGCAATCGTTTGTGCGCTAGCTGGAATGTGCTATGCCGAATTCGCTTCAGCAATTCCAGTCGCTGGATCTGCTTACTCATACGGTAACATCGTTTACGGCGAATTTACTGGCTGGATTATTGGTTGGGCTTTGATTCTAGAATATATGCTTTCTGTAGCAACAGTTGCAGCGGGCTGGTCATCATACTTCAGTTCATTCATTGCACCATTTAGCCTAAAAATACCGCACGCTGTCTCTGGTCCTATGGATCTTCATCATGGTGTCTACTTTGATTTAGTTTCTGTCTTGATTATTTTACTTATCAGTATTTTACTATCACGCGGAATGAAAAATTCAATCAAGATTAATGTAGTAGCAGTTTTTATTAAAATCGCCATTATTTTAATTTTTATTTTCGTTGGCTTGCAATTTATCAAACCAAACAATTACCAACCATTTTTGCCATATCATTTTTCAGGCGTTATTAAAGGAGCAACTACAGTATTCTTTGCCTTCTTAGGTTTCGACGTTGTCTCCTCATCGGCAGCTGAAGTTAAGAACCCTAAGAAAAATATGCCTTTAGGAATTATTGGTACATTAGCTATTGCTGCAGTACTCTACTTTGGCGTTTCAATTGTTTTGACCGGAATGGTTAATTACACCAAATTAAACGTATCTAATCCAGTTGCATTTGCTTTGCAATATGTTCACCAAAATTGGGTAGCTGAGCTTCTTTCATTTGGAGCAATGTTAGGAATGGCTACAATGATGCTCACCATGATTTACTCAAGTTCTCGCTTAATTTATGCCATGGCACGCGATGGTTTATTGCCAAGTGCTTTTAACAAACTAGACAAAAAACATAATTCTCCTCAAAATGCTTTAATTGTAGTAACCATTATCATTGCAGCTGGCGCGGCTTTCTTCTCTGTAGATCAATTAGCTAATTTAGTTAATTTCGGAACTCTTTTTGCCTTTACTTTAGTTTCCTTTGGGATTCTAAAACTAAGAAAGAGAACCGATATTGTTAACGATGGTTTCAAAGTACCTGGTTATCCTTATCTGCCAATCATTTCTGGCTTAATTTGCATCTTTATGATTTGTCATTTAAGCTCTGAAGTTTACCTAATGGCAGCAATTTGGTTAATTATTGGGGCAATAATTTATTTCGTTTATGGCTACCATCACAGTCAACTTGAGCATGATTAACATTAATAAAAATTATGTAAAGAAAAAGGCGATTCATTAGAATCGTCTTTTTTACTAGTTAGATTTATCATCTAATTAATTTGATTAATTGCCTTATTATCTTTAAAGAATGACAAAACATTATTAGCAGCTTCTTGAGAAAGATTAAATCTAGCAACATGAGTAGCTGAACCAACGTGAGGGGTCATAATTACATTATCCATTCCAACTAATTCTGGCTTTGGATATGGTTCATTTTCAAATACGTCCAATGCAGCTCCAGCAATTGAACCATTCTTTAAAGCTGCAATCAGTGCATCCCCATCAACTAATGATCCGCGAGCAACATTGACTAAAAAAGCAGTATCTTTCATCTTCTTTAAAAAGTCTGCATCAATAATATGATAGGTTTCATCAGTTGCAGGAGTGTGTAAACTCACAAAATCTGATTCCTTAGCTAAAGTATCTAAATCAACATACTTTGCACCTAACTCAGCAACAACTTTTTCATCTGCTTGATGACGATTATGATAAATAACCTTCATGCCAAATGCTCTGGCAAAGCGAGCAACCTGTTGACCAATTCGCCCTAAGCCTAAAATACCTAAAGTCTTACCCTCAATTGAGTATCCTTGATTGTCATATTCATCAGCATTTAGATATACGCCCTCACGTAAAGCATGATCATAATAATGCAGTCTACGAGCTGATGCCATAATCAAAGTCCAAGCCAATTCTGCAGTTGGACGCAATACACTCTTAGGACAATTAGAAACTACGATGCTCTTTTCTTTAGCATATTCAATATCAACATGATCAAAGCCAACACCATAGGTTGAGATTATTTTCAAATTTTTAGCAGCATCAATCATTTCTTGATCAAAAACCATTTTAGCCACAATGACGCCGTCATATTCAGCAATATGATCAAGTACCCATTCACGATCATCTTCAGGACGATGCCCCACTGGACCTATATCAACTTGACAAACCTCCTTCAAATCAGTTAGTGCATCTTCTCTTAGACCACCCAAAACTAAAATTTTTGCTTTATTCATTATTTCAGACCTCTATTCAATTTTTACCTTAAAGTAAAGATACCACTATTTAGTTAACAAAACATCCTACTTTAGAATTTTATTTATAGCAACTGCTACGCCATCATGATCACAATCAGCTGTAATTTCATCAGCATGCACTTTAGTATATTCAACTGCATTGCCCATTGCTACACCTAATCCAGCGTACTTTAACATTGGCATATCGTTAGCTTGATCACCTAAAGCCATCACATTTTTACGATTTATTTTCAAATAATCACACAGCCTTTTTAAGCCAGTTCCTTTATCAACTCCTGCAGCTGTGGCCTCATAATAAAATGGCTCCGTTTTCGAAAATACTATTCGCTCCTCCATCTTTTTAAATAATGGAGATTTTATCTTCTCATCCAAATAACCTGGATCATCAATGTACATGCATTTAATAATAGGGATTTGCCGCATTTCTTCTTGTGTACGGTATGACACTTCTAATTTTACCACCCGTGAATTGTAAATCGTATAATGTCCCAAATCACGGTTAGCGGTATAAATTCGATCTAATGATACACTATGAAAATGTAGCTTTAACTTCCGAGCAATTGCTTCTAAATCAATATATTCTTCATACTTTAAGCCTTGTTTGAAGATAACTTTTCCTTTAGTTGATTCAACGACTGCACCATTAAAACTAACGACATATTGATCATCTTGTCCATTGAGTCCCAATTCATTTAAATAGCGTTGGGCACCTGATAGAGGACGTCCTGTACAAATTACAATTTGTTTTCCTTGTTCTTGCGCCATCAAAACGGCTTTCTTAACGGCTGGCGTAATTTCTTTTTTAGAATTAGCTAATGTTCCATCAATATCAATCGCAATTAATTTAATCTCATCCATATTCTTTTTTCCTTTAAACAAAGAAAGCACCGCTTATGCGATGCCTTCCTTAAATAGCCATAGTTTGCATATTCTCTTTTAGCTCGACTAAATCATGCATATCGTCAGCACTTATCTTAAAATCAATATTTAGATTTTCTTTCATTTCTTTAATATTATCAGTTTTAGGTAATACGATACAACCCAACTGCAAATCAAATGCCAACATTAATTGTGCCGGACTAACATGATACTTCTTAGCATAAAGATTAATTTTATGATCATTAAATAGCCGGCCATGAGCAAGTGGAGAATAAGCTTCAATTTGAATTCCTAATTCCTCACAATATTGCATTAATTCAGTTGGAACTTGACCAATATGAACCTCAATTTGGTTAACAGCTGGCTTTATTGAGCCGTTATTAACTATATTGTCAACATCTTCTTGTAAGAAATTAGAAACCCCAATTGTTCTAACTTTTCCTGCTTTAACAGCTTCTTCCATTGCGCGCCAATTTTCCAAATTACCTTCAAAGTGCCGATCATCCACTCGGTTAACTTCAATCCATGGCTGCGGAGAATGGATTAGTAGCATATCAATATATTCTAAACTAAATCGATCCAATGCGTCATCAATGGCTTTTTTAGTACCTTTATAATCTTTAACTGCAGTTGGTAGTTTAGTTGTTAAAAAAATATCACTGCGTTCAACATCAGAATTCCAAATTCCTTTTCCAACCCCACTTTCATTGCCATAGTCTTTAGCAGTATCAAAAGCACGGTAACCCACATTAATTGCTTGGCGAATCACCTTCCGTACATCATCGTTATTGATTAGCCAAGTTCCTAATTGAATTTGAGGAATTTCCACTCCGTTATTAAGCATCAAAGTTTTAGCAGAGTACATATATTACACCTCTACATTTTTCTAATATGTCTCTGCTTCTTAATTCCTGTATGTGCATAGTGAATAAATGATACTCATTTTTATTCATCTAGCTGTTAATAGCATACACCAAAATTAGCTTAAATCCTATACATACACTTTAAATATTGTACTGCTTTGTTATTATTTTCAATATAAAATCATATCAGCAGTGCATTGATGAAATTATTCAGATAATCTGTTTTATTTTTATCCTATACAAAAGACATATTTTTAATATATAAAAAAGAAAGGGCTGATGATGTTTATCAACTCTTTCTCTTCAGTCTCTTAATTCCCAACTCATATAATACTATATTTGATTATTTTAACAAGACTTAAATTTCAATTCTAATAAGTACGTGTTATTTTAAGTCACATTCTATATGTTCTCTATAGAATTATTTACAAGCGATTATGTTATATTACAAAATTGTTACAGGATTTGCTTTTAATATAACTATGCATGAACACTATATTTTTGAGCAATAAATTGTAATAACTTTCTAGCGATTTTTTGTTTAGTCATTCGTTCCCATTTTTCGGCTGGAGCATGTGTTTGCAAAATCGTCACCTGATCTTCATCATTACCAAATACATTTTTTGAAACATCATTAGCCACAATTATATCTGCGCCTTTTGAAGCTAACTTCTTTTCAGCATTTTGCAATAAATCATTTGTTTCTGCTGCAAAACCAACAACTATTTGTCCTTTACTTTTATTATGAGCAACTTCATGCAAAATATCTGTTGTTTTAACTAAAGTTAAGGTCAAAGTCTGCTGATCTGCTTGTTTTTTCAATTTATGATCAGCTACTTGCTGCATCCGCCAATCCGCCACAGCAGCTGCCATAATCAATATATTACTATCCTTAAATTCTTTTTTAACAGCAATCAACATTTCCTCACTACTAGTTGTATGCAATAACTCAATCTTAGGATCTTGTGGTAATGGGACCGTAACATTACCATAAATTAACTTTACTTTCGCTCCCATTGCTGCTGCCTCGGTTGCAAAAGCAATCCCCATTTTTCCACTAGAACGATTACCGATAAACCTCACAGGATCAATTGCTTCTTCAGTACCACCGGCAGTAACTACAATAGTCTTTCCTGCTAAAATTTTGTGTTCATTCAAGTGATCTTCTATCCATGAAATAATTTCTTGGGGTTCTGGCATTCGGCCTTTAGCTGCATATCCTTCAGCTAGCATCCCTACTGCTGGCTCCATTATTTTTACTCCACATTGCTTTAAAAAAGTCATATTTCGCTTGGTAGCTGGATTATTCCACATTTGATCATTCATCGCTGGAACAAGTAATTTAGGTGCGTTCGTAGCTAAAATTGTTGTGCTAGCCGCATCGTCAGCAATTCCATTTGCCATTTTAGCAATAAAATTAGCTGTTGCTGGCAAAACTAATGCTAATTCAGTCCAACGCGCTAAATGTACATGCGGTATACTAGCTTCATTTTCCTTGCTCCACAAATCATCTAAAACAAGCTTTTTCGTCAAGGCCGCTACTGTATTAGAAGTTACAAAATGCTCTGCATTTTTAGTCATTACTACTCGAATCTCATGCCCCACCTTTTCCAGATCGCGGATAACATTAATTGCTTTATAATCAGCAATTCCACCTGTCATATAAACCGTTATTCGACTCATTTTTATCCTTCTTCTTTACTTAACTTATTTTTATTTTATCATCGTTCAGTTAATAGTAGAATATTGTATTGGGAGTTATTATATTGGAGGAAAAATTGAAAAATTTATCAAAAATAGTTTTATTAGTCGGCTTCTCGCTTAGTTTAACAGCCTGCAGTAAACAACAAACGGAGCCACAATTTGTACCACCTGATAAAAAGACTACTACTGTTAAAATCGTTAATAAACCACTTAAGCCACATAAACCAGCTAAGAGACTAACTAAACCCTTAAATGGATTTTTACCACATCGCTGCTTTCCTGCAAATAGCCAACAATCAAAAAAAGCAATTTATACTAATTTAAACGCAGTTCTAAAAAAGTAATAGGAGAAATGAGATTAACCATTTTTCCTATTTTTATATTCCTTAAGTTGTTCTGAAAATAGTTGTTTTCTAGCAACAGGTAATTTAAAATTTATGTAATACAGAAAGGAACTTTATATATGCCAAATTTATCTAGTGATTTATCCTCAATTATTAATGAAAGACTAAATAATTTAACTGCCTCTAAGATTCGTGCTTTCGATCAAAAGGTATCAAATATCCCTGGTATTATTAAATTAACCATTGGTGAACCCGATTTGGCTACCCCTGATCATGTTAAAGAAGCCGCAATCCGTGACATTCAAGCTAATGATTCTCACTATGCTCCTCAAGCTGGTAAGCCTGAGTTACTCGAAGCAATTAGTAACTACCTTGAGCGTTCAATTAATGTTCATTACGACCCTACTAGCGAAATTTGTGTCACTGTTGGTGCTACGGGAGCTTTGAACGATATCTTTATGACCTTACTCAATCCTGGAGATAAGATTTTGGTACCAACTCCAGTTTGGGCACTATACTTCCAACTAATTAAAATGACCGGTGCTATCCCAGTTCAGGTTGATACTAAAAAAGATGGTTTTATTTTAACGCCAGAGCATTTGCGCCATGTTCTTAATGGCCGCGGAAAAGGGGCAAAGGCCATTATTCTAACTGATCCTTCTAATCCAACTGGACGTGTTTACCCTGCTGATACACTTAAAGCATTAGCTGAAGTTATTAAAGAATACAAGATCTTTTCTGTAACTGATGAAATTTATGCAGAACTTGTTTACGGCAAGGCTCAACACCACTCACTTTCTGAATATATTCCTAATAGAAATATTTTGATTTCCGGTTTATCTAAAGCGTATGCTATGACTGGTTGGCGCTTAGGCTATATTGCTGCACCTAAGCAAATCATGAAGAGTATCCGCAAAATTAACTCTTTCTTAGTAACTTCAGTTACTGATAACGTCCAAATTGCTGCTGTAGAAGCATTAAACAATGGGCAAAATGATCCTAAAGAAGCGCGTAAAATTTACGAAGCACGCCTTACCTTTATGCAATCCGGTTTGGAAAAATTAGGTTTTGAAATGGCTACACCACAGGGAGCTTTTTATATCTTTGCCAAAATTCCTGAAAAATACGGTACAGATGATGAGCAGTTTGCTTTTGAATTAGCTCAAAAAGCTAAGGTCGGCGTTACTCCTGGTCGCTACTTTGGTAAAGGCGGTGAAGGTTACGTACGTCTTTCCTATGCTTCATCAACTGAACAGCTAAAAGAAAGCTTACATCGGATTAGTAATTTTGTTAACAATTTATAAATTTAATCACAAAAATAAGAGGTCTCATTTGAGAGATCTCTTATTTTTATGCGATTAATTACTTATCCCAAGTTGAATTTTCTGCAGCATCTTCAGCGGCCATCTTTTCAAGACGCTCTTCAGTTGCTTTTACACTATCTTGGTATTTTTCTTCAACTTCAATCCCCAAATCATTAAGTTGCTGGTCAGCTACTGGAGCTGGAGCATGCATCATTGGTTCTGAAGCAGAAGCATTCTTAGGGAATGCAGTAACGTCACGAATATTATCCTTATCAGCAAGCATCATTGCAAATCGATCAAGACCAATAGCTAAACCTGCATGTGGTGGGAAGCCCATGTCTAAGGCATCCATCAAGTAGCCAAATTGTTCATAAGCACGTTTCTTAGTAAAGCCAAGAGCCTTAAACATATTCTCTTGAATTGAACGCTTATGAATACGAATTGAACCACCACCCATTTCATCACCGTTCATAACGATGTCGTAACTACGAGCATGAGCCTTATGTGGATCAGTAGTTAAAAGCTTAACGCCTTCATCATCTGGCATAGTAAATGGGTGGTGAGCAGCTACCCAGCGACCAAGACCTTCATCATATTCAAACAATGGCCAATCAACAACCCATACAAAGTCATATACGCCCTTAGGAATAATGCCAGTTTCTTTAGCAAATTCACGACGAAGGTGGTCAAGAGAATCACAGCAGACCTTCCACTTGTCAGCTACAAATACAACTAATTCGCCGCCTTCAAGATCGAATTCCTTCTTCAAAGCTTCTTTGTTTTCATCAGTTAAAAAGCGTGCTACAGGACCTGAGAATTCGCCATCTTCAAACTTAACCCAAGCTAAGCCCTTAGCGTGGAAGCGTTTGATAAAGTCAGCCTTTTTATCAATTTTCTTGCGTGAGTATTCTTTAGCACCATTTTTAACGGCAATTCCTTTAACAAAACCGCCATCAGCAATTGCACCTGAGAACACCTTGAAGTCGCTGTCCTTAAAGATTGGACTTAAGTCATGAATCAACATACCATAACGAGTATCTGGCTTGTCACAACCGTATTTATTCATGGAATCAGTCCAAGTAATTCGCTTGATTGGTGTCTTAAGGTCGATTTCCTTAACATCCTTCATAATCTTCTTCAAAAGACCTTCAGTGTAGCTTTGAATCGTTTCTTCATCAGCAAATGACATTTCCATATCAATCTGAGTAAATTCAGGTTGACGGTCACCACGAAGGTCTTCATCACGGAAACAACGAGCTAATTGATAGTATTTGTCAAAACCAGCACCCATTAATAATTGCTTAAACAATTGTGGTGATTGTGGCAAAGCGTAGAAACTACCTGGGTAAATTCTAGAAGGTACTAAGTAGTCACGTGCACCTTCAGGAGATGACTTACCTAGGATTGGCGTTTCAATATCAATAAAACCATTTTCATCAAAGAATTCATGAGTTGCACGCAAAATCTTTGAACGTAAGATAATTGCTTGTTGCAATTCCGGACGACGCAAGTCAAGGTAACGATACTTTAATCTGGTTTGTTCTGAAATTTCTACATCATTCTTGATTTCAAATGGTGGATTCTTGGCCTTATTCAAAATAGTGATCTCAGTTGCATCAACTTCAACTTGACCAGTCTTCATATCAGGGTTAACTTCTGAACGCTTAACAACTTTACCCTTAACTTGAATAACGTATTCATTACCGAGGGAGTTGGCAATATCCATTAATTCTTTACCGGAATCTTTATTAACTACGATTTGTACAATACCTTCACGGTCACGCAAATCGATAAACACCAAGTTACCCAAGTTACGTACACGTTGTACCCAACCATAGAGGTTTACATCTTCACCAATGTACTTTTCGGTGATATTACCACAATAATCTGTTCTTTTTTCAATTTTTTCCATTGTTAATCCTTTAACTCTTTCATTACTTTACTCATATCATTAAGGTCTTCCAAACTTAAATCAATAGTCTTACCATCAGCTAAACGCTTAATGTTTAAAACACCATCGGCAAGTTCTTTTGCACCTAAAGTAATAACGTACTTAGCATCTTCACGGTCTGCCTTCTTGAACTGATTCTTTAACTTCTTTTGGTTAACATCAAAGTCCGCTTCAAAGCCTTGATTACGTAAACTTCTAGCAATTTCAATTGCTTTTTGAGCAGTACCTTCACCAATGTTAGTAATAAAGAAGTCAATGCCACGTTTTTCAAATAAAGCAGGATTTTGCTTTTCCAAAACTAGCATTAATCTTTCTTCACCAATACCAAATCCAACAGCTGGAGTAGCAGGACCATTAAATTCTTCTACTAGGTGATCATATCTACCACCACCAAGAATAGTAGTAGCACTTTCCCACAAACTCTTATCTTCAACCATAAATTCAAAGATAATACCTGTGTAATAATCAAGGCCACGGACAAGATCATCATCAATTACGTAATCAATTCCAAGTTGGTCAAGCATCTTCAAAATTGCTTCAAAGTTAGCTTTTGAATCATCATCTAAGAATTCACGAATCTTAGGTGCATTTGGTAAAAACTTCTTATCACGATCATCTTTAGAATCCAAAATACGTAATGGATTATCACGCAATCTTCTTTGTGAATCTTCTGATAATTCATCTTTAAGTGGCGTAAAGTAGTTAACTAAAGCATCGTGATAGTCTTGGCGTACTTGTTCATTACCCAAAGTATTAATGTGCAATTGATAGTTTTTAACGCCTAACTCACCTAATAAGTCATGCCCCATCATGATTGTTTGTACATCACTTAATGGATTGCTTGAACCGAAGCTTTCTACCCCGATTTGGTGGAATTCACGTTGTCGACCAGCTTGAGGTCTTTCATATCTAAAAGTTGATTCCATATAAAAGACATTGAACGGCTTTACAACTTCTGGAGCATACATCTTATCTTCTACATAAGCACGTACTACACCCGCTGTTCCTTCTGGACGAAGCGCAATATGGCGTCCACCTTTATCGTCGAAATCGTACATTTGCTTTTCAACAATTTCTGAACTATCACCACTTGAACGTGCAAAAATTTCATAATTTTCAAAACTTGGCGTGCGAATTTCACGATAGTTTGCTCGATTGAAGAAATTTCTTGCAGTTTCTTCAACTTTTTGCCAAGAACCTGATTGATCAGGCAAAATATCAACTGTTCCTTTAGGTTTTTGAACTCTCATTTAATCACCCTTTTTTATTCTTTGATAACTTATTAAAAATAAAAAGCGCCCTTGAACTGAATCAAGGGCGCATAAATTAGCACGGTACCACCTTTTGGTTTGCTGCGATTAACGCTCGCCAGACGATCCATTATCTGTTAAAGGTGTCACAGACCGCGATCTATCTGCTCTTTCACCACAATGAGCAGTCTCTTTAAATAGATCATTGCTAATCTACATTCTTTGTCATCGATAATTCTTTCTTAGCTTATATTTTTCTTAAGCCATTGTCAACCTTTGAAAATTATTTTTATTAAAGATCCAACACAATTGTAAATGGACCATCATTTTCTAGGCTAACTTGCATATCAGCTCCAAATTCACCAGTCTCTACATGAAAGCCATCATTTTCTAATTCTTGATTAAAGTCTTCCCATAGTTCTTTCGACTTAGGTGGACGCATTGCCTCAACAAAACTAGGCCGATTGCCTTTTTTGGTATTAGCCAACAAAGTAAATTGACTAACACTTAAAATCTCGCCTTGTACATCTTTTAGAGATAAATTAGTTTTGCCGGCTTCATCTTCAAAAATTCGCATCTTAGCAATTTTAGCAGCTGCTTTCTTGACTACTGGCAATTCATCCCCGTCTTTAATGCCAACTAATAATAAAAAGCCTTTACCAATTTTGCCAACCGTTTTGCCAGCAATATTTACTTGAGCATGATTTACTCTCTGAATTACAACACGCATTAATTATCTGACCTCTTAGTTTCATATACATCTGGGATATCACGCAACTTGCTTAAAATTTCATCCAATTGATCTGCATTTTTAACAGCAACAGTTACATACATATGAGCAATATTATCTTCATTTACTTTACCAGAGATATTATTAATATTTTTAGTAAGTGAATTTAATTTATTAATAACGTCACTAAGCAAGTTAGAACGATTATAGCCAAAGACTTCAATATTTGCATTGAATGATTGAACGCTGTTTTCTTCAACATTTTCCCATTCAACATCGATTAAACGACCTTGTTCTTCAGCTTCTTTAGTAATATTGCGGCAATCTGCTCGGTGAATAGTTACACCACGGCCTTTTGTTACATAGCCAATGATCTTGTCACCAGGAACCGGATTACAACACTTAGCCAAATGAAGCATTAAGTCACTAACGCCTTGAATCATGACGCCATTTTTATGTTTAACCTTCATTGCAGTATTGGAGTTCTTCTTCGGTTGTTCTTCCTGAACTGCTTGTTGACCTGAATTGAGAATTTTTTCTTCAAGTTCTTTTTGCTTTTGATTCTCTTCTTCGCGACGCAAATCAACAGTTAAACGGTTGACTACGGCTTGAGCAGAAAGGTCACCAAAGCCCACTGCGGCATATAGTTCTTCCGCAGTATGGTAGTTGAAATGCTCCAATAATTTTTCAATTGGTTCTTTTGCCATGAACTCTTTAGGTGAAAGATTTTCATTACGTAGCATATCAGCAATTAACTGTTCGCCATGTTGGATACTTTCTTCTCGGTCTTGACTTCTAAAGTAACGCCTAATCTTGTTGCGTGCTCTTGAGGTCTTCACCATATCCACCCAATCACGTGAAGGCGTGGCATTAGCTTGCGTCATGATTTCAATCACATCACCATTACGCAATTTATAATCTAGCGGCACTAATTTATTATTGACCTTAGCACCAACGGCATGGCTACCTACTTGAGTATGAATTGCATATGCAAAATCTAAAGTTACTGAACCCTTAGGTAATTCATATACTTCGCCTTTCGGAGTAAAAACATAAACTCGATCTGAAAAAATATCACTTTTAACAGACTTCATGAATTCGCCAGCGTCTTTAGTTTCATCCTTTAATTCAAGGATTTCCCGCACCATATCTAGCTTTTCGCCAGAAGTACTTTGTTCAACACCGGTAAAGTTCCCACGTTTATATGCCCAGTGAGCAGCCACACCATATTCAGCAACTTCATGCATCTGCTCAGTTCTAATCTGAATTTCAAGCGGACGTCCACCTGGGCCAATGATAGTAGTATGAAGTGATTGATAGCCATTAACCTTGGGCATCGCTATATAGTCTTTAAACCGTCCTGGCATTGGCTTCCATTCCGTATGAACTGCACCCAACACAGCATAACAATCACGTACATTTTTAACAATTACCCGCACAGCTAATAAGTCATAAATCTCATCAAAATCTTTATGCTTATTAACCATCTTTTTGTAAATTGAGTAAATGTGCTTTGGTCGACCGTAAATCTCGTACTTAATGCCTAATTCATCCAAAGTTTCCTTCAATGTTTTGATCGTGTCAGCAATATACTTTTCGCGTTGACTCCGCTTCACGTCCATTAAGTTAACAATACGATAATATGCCTCTGGATTAAGATAATGGAACGACATATCCTCTAATTCCCACTTAATGGTTCCGATACCTAACCGATCAGCTAATGGAGCATAAATATCCATCGTTTCTGATGCAATTCGCCGTTGCTTGTCTGGCCGTAAGTGCTGCAAAGTATGCATGTTATGCAAACGATCGGCTAACTTAACCATAATTACGCGTAAGTCCTTAGCCATAGCAATTAACATCTTACGGTGATTTTCAGCCAAAAATTCTTGATGGGATTTATATTCATATTTATTTAACTTAGTTACACCATCAACAATAAAAGCAACATCTTCGCCGAATTTTTCTTTTAATTCGTCATTAGTAACTGGCGTATCTTCTACAGTATCATGTAAAAAACCAGCCGCAACTGTATCAGGATCTAACCCTAAAGTTGCTAAAGTTCCCGCTACTTGCGTCGGATGAATAATATAAGGCTGACCGGATGCACGTTTTTGTCCAGCATGAGCTTTATTAGCAAATTCATATGCCTTTTCAACAAAAGCAACTTGATCATTATTCATATACTTTTTACAGGTATCAATTACCTGATCATGCGTCATTTCAATGTATTTGGACATTATGGTCATCCCTTCTAGCGGTAAACGTTTTTATTTATCAAACCGAAAGTTTCAATTATTAAATAAATTAAACCAAACATTAAATTATACAAAGCAAAATGCGGTAGCACTGCTAAGCAGAAAAGCACAGGCATTAAAAGAACCCACCACTTAGATAAATTAAGCTTGTTAATTAGAATGCCTAAGTGATAAGCAATAATACTATTAAGAATAAAAAATAATATTGCTTCACGCCACACTATTAGTATCCGACATAAACTAAAAATATACGGTAAAGCTACAACTAAAATACTCCACCAGACAAGTGGCATCCAAGGATGAGAATTCAGCTTCTTAATTATTGGAACTGCTTTAATTTTATCTCCTACTTTTTTCATCAAAAATCGAGCCTCTCATCAAAGTTTAATTTAATTGACAATATTCTACCATATTTATTTTTCTTTTCTAGTAATTACTAGTCCAACCCAACGTTCTTGACGCATTGTCAAGTCAATCTTAAAGCCATTCTCATCTAATGACTTTTCAATCTTAGGCAATTGTAAGTAATCAATTCCTGAGAAAATAACTCGACCACCATCATTTAAATGGGTATCCATTTGAGGAATCAAATCAAGTAAAATTTCTGCCAAAATATTAGCTACGATAATATCAAATTTACCTTTAACATCAGCTAATAAACTAGTTTTTTGAGTATGAATGTTTTTAATATTATTTAAGGCAGCATTTTGCTTAGCAGCCGTCATTGATTCATCAGAAATATCGGTAGCTAAAACATCAGTTGCACCTAACTTAGAAGCAGCAATGGCTAAAATACCAGAACCAGTACCAACATCCACTACATTCATTGGTTTAACCATTACTCGTTCTAGTCCCATCATTGCTAGTTTGGTTGTTTTATGGTTGCCTGTACCAAAAGCCAAGCCTGGATCTAATTTAATTATTTGTTGGTCTTTAAAAGCCGGCTTATAGTCTTCCCATTCTGGGACGATTGCCAAGTGACGTGAAAAATCGATTACATGGTAATATTTTTGCCAAGCAGTATTCCAATCCTGGTCTTGAATATAAGACGTGGTGATTTTGGCATCCCCAACATTTAAGCCATAATCTTTTAACTCTTTAAGCTTATCCTGAAATTTTTTGACTAAAGCATCTTTATCTGCTTCTTCATCAAAATAAGCATAAAAGTAGGTATCCTTAGGCAAGTCCTTGATATCGTCCATTTCAACAACGGTTGAATCATGTAACCAACTAGCTTGTTCAAAGTCACTACGGTTTCTTGATTCTACCCCTAGTGCATTTAAATTATCTAAAGCAAAGACACTCAAAGCGTCTTCAACTTCATGGCTAGTATCAATTTTAATAATTAGTAATTTCATTAATATAATCTCCTTTGGGATTTTCTTGGCATAATGCTATCATGATAAAAGGTGATAAATATGTCAAAAAAGAAAAATAAAAAGAACAAACTTGAAAAAACATTAGTCGAAAAGATTTTAGACCAAAATAAGATCAAGTATCGTCAAGCCCAGTTTGCAGTTTCCGAAGATAAAGGCGGAGTTGCACAAATGGACACTTCTATTCTAGAAGACAAAGAGCATTTAGTCTACAAAACTCTCGTCTGCGAGGGAAATAAAACCGGTCCTTTAGTCGGAGTTGTCCCAATTACTGAACATTTGAGCATGAAAAAACTAGCTAAAGTTTCTGGCAACAAAAAGTGTGAAATGTTGCCACTAAAGAAATTAGCTAAGACAACTGGTTATGTTCATGGTGCTAATACCCCAATTGGAATTTACTTCAAGGAAAAATTCCCTATTTATTTGGATGACTCGATGCAAGGAAATCCTGAAATTGGTGTTTCCAGTGGTGAAGTTGGACGCAGTGTTTTCCTAAACCCAGAAGACTTAGCCAAATTCTGTCATGCTCCGTTTGTTGATTTAAAAGAGTAAGAACGCTTACATTTTGTTGTGTCACTATTTTTCTTTTATGTTATAGTAATTATGTACTCATATAGAAACATAACATTTAAGTAGAAGAAGATGACTAAAATGAATGTATTGTTAGGAATTGTTGGCTTTACGGTTGCAATGATTGCCGCATTTGTCGTTACGGCTTTAGCGATTGCCAAATAAATAAAGTTAAAGATTAATAACAGCTCTAAAAAGACGTAGTTTAATATCGCGTCTTTTTTTGTCCTCGTTTTCTATATATTAGTTATTTGTTATCAAATAAAAAGTATTTAATATACAAGTATGGTCTATTTAAAGCTAAGGAGACTGTAAAATAGTTTGTGTAAGGATGAATGATTCCTTAAATTTATTTCTTTAAACATTAGAAAAAGGAGTTC
>NZ_CANBCQ010000022.1 GCF_947367125.1 uncultured Lactobacillus sp. | reverse complement strand
AGAACGATGAAATCCAGATGGAAATCATCGTTCTTTTTTATGGTCCAGGAGTTAGTTTTTTCCCAGACACTTTTTATGCGGTTGTAGTACTTTTAATTAATTTGACTGGCAAAATATAGTGCATCTTAGTCAATTCCTGTTGCGGATGACTAATGCGCTGCAAGAGTAACTTAACCAATAAGATAGCAATATCATTGATTGGTTGAGCAATAGTGGATAATTCAGAATGGTAAGTTTGAATCTCTTTGGTACCGTCAAAACCAATAACTTTTAAATCATCTGGTACTTTTAAGCCTAATTTACGTGCCTCTTGTAAAACCAGGATTGCAGTTAGATCATCGGTGCAAACAACGCCATCGGGATGATCTTTTTGTAGCATTTCATGGATTGTCATATTTTTAAGCAGTATAGAATCAGAAAATGCTACTGAACAAATATGAGGAATAAAATCTAACTCTTTTGCTTCATTCAAATATGCTCTAAGACGTTGATCAGTAGGGTTACCTTTTAATTGTTTATTTCCTAAAAAGAAAATTCTTTGACAGCCACTCTGAATTAAATCATGTACGGCAAATTTAATTCCTTGGTAGTTATCACAACTAACAATTGGAACGTTATCTGATAATTTACGATCAAAAGAAACAATGGGGAGACCTAATTCTTGATATTCCTTTATTCCCAGATTATGTGCACCAGCAATAATCCCATCAACTTGGTTGGCTAGCAGCATCCTGAGATAGGCACGTTCTTTTTCTTTATTTTGTTGTGCGTTGCAAAGAATTACTTTGTAGCCTTTAGCAAAGAGAATGCTTTCGATATCTTGGACTAATTCTGCAAAAAATGGATTAGTAATTCCAGGGAAGATTAATCCAATTAGTTTCATTTTTTTGCCTTGGAGTGATCGCGCAAGAGAATTAGGCTGATAGTTTAATTCTTTCATAGCTGTGAAAACTTTATGTTTAGTTTTATCACTTAAATAGCCGTGATTATTAATCACACGAGAGACAGTTGTTACTGAAACACCAGCTTTTTTTGCAACATCTGTCAATTTTATTGCCATATTATCACCTTATTAAAGGATCGTTTCCATATTATAGAACTTTCCTTGATAATCTATATCTTGATCAAATTCAATTCTTTGGTTAACTGGATCGGTAAAGAATCTGCCAGTTAAAACATGTTCACCGTCGTTAACGAAAATTTCTACTAAAGAATGATCAACAAAAATATTTAATTTTAAGTCTTCATGTGGAGTAAAGCTAGTAGATCTAGTAGTTCCGTAGTCAACTGCTACTTGTTTACCAGCTTGAGCACGATCTAAAGTTAATTTTCCATCTTTTGTATCAAATTTGATTTGTAAACTTTGACTTAAATCATTATTTGCCGCAAGGTGCAAACAGCCATTTTGGTTAGCGCCAATGTTTAATTTTAATTCATATTGACCAGTAGTATTTTCTTTAATTACTTTACTATTGATTTTTTCTGCATTACGGCGTAATGACTTAATTGTTTCAGCTGGCTCTTGAATTAGCTTGCCATCACGAATGCTTAATTTTTTGACCTGACTTAAGCAGTTAGCCCAGTTTTCATTATCAGTAGGATAAGCAGTGTCTGGTAAACCAACCCAGCTGACTTCGTATGCAGCACTATCAGGAGCATTAAAGGCTTGAGTAGCATAGACATCGAAACCTTCGTCAAGGTTGTGTAATTGACCTGGATTAATTAATTTATGATTTTCAAAATCAATGTCATCAGCAATCACATACATATTAGGGTAAATATCGTCATAGTCTGCGATATCTTTATCTAAGCCTTGAGGACAAAAAATAACTACGACTTTATCACCAACGCGAACAATGTTAGGACATTCAATCATGTAGCCTAAATCATGTTCTGATAAGTTTAAAAAACCCAATTCTTCCCAATTCTTAAGATCCTGTGATTTCCAGACATCAATATGACCATGCTTTTCAGCTTTATCTTGAGCACCTAAAATTGCATAATAAGTATCATTTTGCTTCAAGATTTGAGGATCACGGAAGTGTTCGGTGATGTGATCGGGATTCTTAAAAAGAATTGTTTTATCACTAACTTTGCCGTCTTTATCCATCCATGCGCCAATTTGATAAGGGGTACGAATCCAGTTTTCATCACGATGATTACCTGTGTACATTAAGAAAAGTTTGCCATCAATTTCACGAGCAGAACCTGAATAAGCACCATGAGAATCAGCCATTGTATCAGGTTTAACTGCTAAGCCTAGATTAATCCAGTGAACTAAATCTTGTGATTTGAAGTGTACCCAAGACTTTAAACCGTGAACTGCGCCAAATGGATATGATTGATAAAAGAGGTGATATTCACCATTAAAATAAGAAAAGCCATTTGGATCGTTTACTAAGCCAGAAATAGGGTGCAAATGATAGTGCATTTGATAAGCAGAATTTGCAGCTTCTGCTTGCAAGTTAAGCAATGTTTCTGCATCCCATTTATCATAAGGTAAGTAACGTTTTTCTCTTGTCCATTCCATAATTATGCCTCCGTGTAAGCGTTATCTTGTAATTGTATTTTATTAAATAATGTAAGATGTGTCAAACGCTTATCATATTCTAAATAGGCACATATAGCTTATTAATCTATAAGGCTATAAAATAAATAAAGAATTTTATGTCAAACGATTGACATATTTTTTGAATGCGCTATCATAATTAGTGGATTGAAAATAGAGCGTTTACATAGGAGGAATCGATATGGACCACAGAAAAGTGGCTGAACGAGTAATTAAAGACGTCGGCCGTGGCAACATCATTGCCGGTGCTCACTGTGCTACTCGTCTGCGTTTAGTATTAAAAGATGATTCAAAGGTTGACCAAAAAGCATTGGACAATGATCCAGATGTTAAAGGTACTTTTAAGACCAACGGTCAATATCAAGTAATCATTGGGCCGGGGGATGTTAATGACGTTTACGATGAATTCATTAAAATTACTGGTTTAAAAGAATTATCAACTGATGACTTGAAGAAGGTAGCAGCTGAAGGTCAAAAGAAGAATCCGATTATGGACTTCATTAAACTTTTGTCTGACATCTTTGTACCAATCATTCCGGCCTTAGTTGCTGGTGGTTTGTTGATGGCTTTGAACAACTTCTTGACTTCACCAGGTCTGTTTGGACCGAAGTCAGTTGTTCAAATGGTGCCAAACGTTGCCGGAATCTCAAGCATGATACAAGTGATGTCGGCAGCGCCATTTATCTTTATGCCAATTCTGGTCGGAATGTCGGCAGCTAAGCGGTTTGGTGCTAACCAATTCCTAGGTGCGACAATCGGAATGATTATGACGACACCAGGACTTCTTGGCGCAAATCACTTCTGGAACATTTTTGGTTTGCATGTTGCACAAACTAACTACCAATACCAAGTTATTCCAGTTTTAGTGGCTGTTTGGGTATTGTCAATTTTGGAAAAATTCTTCCATAAGCATTTACCATCTGCAGTTGACTTTACCTTTACACCATTACTTTCAATTATGATTACTGGGTTCTTAACCTTTACAATTATTGGACCAGTTTTCAAAGGCGTTTCAGACGCAATTACTAATGCAATTGTTTGGCTTTACGATACTACTGGTGCCTTTGGTATGGGTATCTTCGGTCTTACTTATTCTGCAATTGTTACTACTGGACTTCACCAAAGTTTTCCAGCTGTTGAAACGCAACTTTTGGCAGCTTTTGCTAAGAATCCTGCCAGCTCCGGTGACTTTATCTTTGTTACCGCATGTATGGCTAACGTAGCTCAAGGTGCTGCAACTTTCGCAGTTTACTTCTTGACTAAGAACAAGAAGATGAAGGGCTTGGCTAGTTCATCAGGTGTTTCAGCACTTCTTGGTATTACTGAACCAGCACTTTTCGGTGTTAACTTGAAGTACAAGTTTCCATTCTTCTGTGCCTTGATTGGTTCAGGTGTAGCCGCTGCATTTGCCGGTTTGATGCATGTTACTGCAGCTGCTCTTGGTTCAGCTGGTTTCTTAGGCTTCCTTTCAATTTATCCTAAGACTATCCCAATGTGGGTTGTATCTGTTTTAATCAGTTTCGCAGTTGCCTTCATTCTTACTTACGTTTATGGTAAGGGTCACTTGAAGGAAGAAGTTGCTGAACAAGATGTTCCAGTTAACGATGCAACTGATTATGCTGAAGAAACTCAAAAAGCCGAAAAGATTGGTAAAGAAGAATTAGCATTAAAGGACGAAATTATTGCTTCACCAGTTGATGGTACTCCTGAAAGTTTGACTAAGGTTAATGATCAAGTATTCTCAGCTAAGTTAATGGGTGACGGTGCTGCAGTTGTTCCAAGCGATGGTACAATTTACTCACCAGTTACTGGTACGGTAACTATTGCTTATGAAACTAAGCACGCCTACGGCATTAAGTCAGATAATGGTGCTGAAGTGTTGATTCACATCGGTCTTGATACTGTAAACCTTAAGGGTGAGCACTTTGAAAGTTTTGTAAAGCAAGGCCAAAGAATCAACAAAGGCGATAAGCTTGGCACGGTTGACTTAGATGCTATAAAGAAGGCAGGCTATGATACTACTGTGATGGTAGTAATTACTAACACTGCTAACTACGCAAACGTTCAACGTATTACTGATGCTGGCGACAAACACGGTGATAAGTTGATCGCTGTTACAGCTCATAATTAATCATTAATTTACATAACTTACACTTCTCTAGAAATCTAAAAAATTAAAACGATAGATAAAATTAAAGAAGACACGAAGAAAGATCATTTCTTGGTGCCTTTTTTGTGTAATTAATATGTGAATGGACAAAATATGTTATAATTTAAGTAAAGAAAAAGAAGACACAAAGGTCTCCTATGCAGCCTGCTTTAAGAGCGGTGGTCGATATTATTTAGACGTTAGAAACGTTGCTCAATAACTCTTCCAAAGTTATCAAATTGAGCGGCGTTTTTATTTTTTGTCGTGGTGATCGATGTAGGTCAGCAATGCCAACACAAACATCCTAAACAAAAGCATCAAAGAAATGCAATCGTAAACCGACATGGTTGAACCCTTTCTCTAGTTTATTGACCATAGGCCTCACCTCCGGGAGGTAAAACGACCACCGCTCATAAAACTTTCTGCGGAAATAATTATATTGAAAGTTAGTTCGCAAAGGGAGACGAACAAGTAAAAAAGCTCGCAATTGCGGGCTTTTTTAGTATGCCTATTTAAAACAAGAATCTAATTAACTTCAATCTTTTATGAAAATCACAAAAAGATTCCAACTAAATGGATTTTTATGCTGAAATATAGTAAAGATGTAAGTTAATTAGATTTTGATTATCGGTGGTGTTACATCGTAACAGCATGCTATAATTTTGGTTAATTAAAGGGGATGATGAGAGTGAAAAAGAAGAAAAATGAAACACTTAGAATTACTTGGACCATGACTGCCGTGTATTGGGTAGTTGGTTTATTGTGCATGTTTTGGGGTAAGTTAGATCATATTTTTGCTTATCAATTAAAAGAAATCAACAACGTATATGCTCTAGCTTTGCTAATTATTTTGATTTTGCCATTACTTTTTTCAATCTTATTGTCTCTAAAGGTAAAGCCGCCACGTCTGATTTGTAATCCATTGGTTGCTACAATTTACTTGCTAGTCGTAATTGCGGCAGGGATGGCATATAACTTGCAAGACATTATTGGCTATTTCTTTCCGATCATTCTTTTTGTTTTGATGGCAATTATAGCAGTATTTTATGCATTAATTAAAACTATTAGAAACAAGAAAAATGATAAATATTATTTCATTGATGATAAAGATAAAAAGGAATGTAGTAGTTTTTGGGATGCATGCAAGCAGTATTATGTGATGGGCTTAACCTATGGCATTATTGATGGTTTACTAACTACGGTTTTGAATTAAAAATCAGATAAAAATAAAATTAGCACTCTTTTGCAAAAAGTGCTAATTTTTTCTTGCTTTTTTTTAGTAAACGGGTTATTATCATATTTGTAAGTTAGCACTTGATAAATAAGAGTGCTAACGATTAATAAAGTAATTAAACAATTGATGAAAAAATTAATTATAAGGGGGACTAAACGTGTTACAACCAATCGGTGATCGCGTGATCGTAAAAGTTAAAGATGAAGAAGAAAAGACTGTTGGTGGCATTGTTTTAGCATCAAACGCTAAGCAAAAGCCAACTGAAGGTGAAGTTGTAGCCGTAGGTGAAGGTGCTTATGCTTCAAACGGTGAAAAGATTCCTATGGTTGTTAAGAAAGGCGACGTAGTTCTCTACGATAAGTATTCTGGCACTGACGTTGAATACGAAGGTGAAAAGTACTTAGTCCTTCATGAAAAAGATATTTTAGCAATTGCTAAGTAATTTGAGTTAGCAATCAAATACAAATAAAGGAGCATAAAATCTATGGCAAAAGATATTAAATTCTCAGAAAATGCAAGACGTTCTCTTTTAAAGGGTGTTGATAAGTTAGCTGATACTGTTAAGACTACTATTGGTCCTAAGGGTAGAAACGTTGTTTTGGAACAAAGCTACGGCAACCCAGACATTACTAACGATGGTGTTACTATTGCTAAGTCAATTGAATTAAAAGACCATTACGAAAACATGGGTGCTAAGCTTGTTGCTGAAGCTGCTCAAAAGACTAATGATATTGCTGGTGACGGTACTACTACTGCAACTGTTTTAACTCAAGCAATTGCTCGTGAAGGTATGAAGAATGTTACTGCTGGTGCAAACCCAGTTGGTATTCGTCGCGGTATTGAAAAGGCTACTAAGGCTGCTGTTGATGAACTTCACAAGATCAGCCACCAAGTTGAATCCAAAGACCAAATCGCTAACGTAGCTGCTGTTTCATCAGCTTCAAAAGAAGTCGGTGACTTAATTGCAGATGCAATGGAAAAGGTTGGTCATGATGGTGTTATCACTATTGAAGACTCACGTGGTATTAACACTGAACTTTCAGTAGTTGAAGGTATGCAATTTGACCGTGGTTACTTATCACAATACATGGTAACTGACAACGACAAGATGGAAGCAGACCTTGATAATCCTTACATTTTAATCACTGACAAGAAGATTTCAAACATTCAAGACATTTTGCCACTTCTTCAAGAAATCGTTCAACAAGGCAAGAGCTTATTGATTATCGCTGACGATGTTACTGGTGAAGCTCTTCCAACTCTTGTATTGAACAAGATTCGTGGTACTTTCAACGTTGTAGCTGTTAAGGCACCTGGCTTTGGTGACCGTCGTAAGGCTCAACTTGAAGATATTGCCGCTCTTACTGGTGGTACTGTAATCACTGATGACTTAGGTCTTGAATTGAAGGACACTAAGATTGATCAATTAGGTCAAGCACGTCGTGTTACTGTAACCAAGGACTCAACTACTATTGTTGACGGTGCTGGTTCAAAGGATGCTATTGCAGAACGTGAAGACTCAATCAGAAAGCAAATCGAAGAATCAACTTCAGACTTTGACAAGAAGAAGTTACAAGAACGTTTGGCTAAGTTAACCGGTGGTGTAGCTGTTATCCACGTAGGTGCTGCTACTGAAACTGAACTTAAGGAACGTCGTTACAGAATTGAAGATGCTTTGAACTCAACCCGTGCCGCTGTTGACGAAGGCTACGTAGCTGGTGGTGGTACTGCATTAGTTGACGTTGAAAAGTCTATTAAGGACCTTAAGGGTGAAACTGCTGACGAACAAACTGGTATCAACATTGTTTTAAGAGCACTTTCAGCACCCGTACGTCAAATTGCTGAAAACGCAGGTAAAGACGGAGCTGTTGTTTTGAACAAGCTTGAAAACCAAGAAAACGAAATTGGTTACAACGCTGCTACTGACAAGTGGGAAAACATGGTTGACGCAGGTATTATCGACCCAACCAAGGTAACTAGAACTGCTTTGCAAAACGCTGCTTCAATTGCTGCTCTTCTTCTTACTACTGAAGCTGTTGTTGCAGAAATTCCTGAAGAAAAGCCGGCTGCTCCAGCTACCCCAGGTGCAGGCGCTCCAGGCATGGGAATGTAATTATAACTCTTAATGCTTTAGCATTTAGAGATACAATTACTGATCATCCTATGACCAGGTTCCTTAACAAGGAAAAATTATGCATAAACTCTCACTCTAGTTCAAAAACAAATATAATTAAAAAGGCTTCGAAGTTAAACAAAAAGTTTAGCTTCGAAGTTTTTCTTTTACCTTCCTTTATAGCGTATAATATTTTACGTAACTCTAACTAAGAATAGAAAAGAGACTTAAATGGCTGAGAAAACAACTCCAATGATGGAGCAATATTACGAAATTAAAAAGCAATATCCTGATGCCTTTCTTTTTTATCGCGTCGGAGATTTCTATGAGCTTTTTGAAGATGATGCAGTTAAAGGAGCGCAAATCCTTGAATTAACGCTGACTCATCGCTCAAATAAAACTAAGAATCCTATTCCAATGGCTGGTGTGCCACATATGGCTGTGGATACTTATGTGAATACTTTGGTTGAAAAAGGATATAAGGTAGCTCTTTGTGAACAACTTGAAGATCCGAAAAAAGCTAAGGGAATGGTTAAGCGCGGAATCATTCAGTTGGTAACTCCCGGAACCATGATGAATGAAGGCCCAAATGATGCCAAAGACGCCAACTATTTAACCTCAGTAGTCACAACTAAGAGTGGTTTTGGTTTAGCATATAGTGACTTATCAACAGGTAAAATTTACGCTACCCATTTGAAGAGCTTTGACGCCGTTTCAAATGAACTTTTGTCACTGAGAACGCGGGAAGTTGTGTATAATGGTCCCTTGACTGAGCAAAATAAAGACTTTATGCACAAGGCAAATATTATAGTTTCGACACCTACACCAATTGAAGGGGAACATGCTGAAATATCATATGTTGAACAGAATTTGACTAATAGTGCTGAAAAGGAAGCTACTAGACAGTTAGTTGGCTATTTGCTTTCAACGCAAAAGCGCAGCTTAGCTCACTTGCAGATCGCTAAAAGCTATGAAGTGAATCAATACTTGCAAATGTCGCATACTGTCCAAAACAATTTAGAATTAGTTGCTTCTGCTAAGACTGGCAAAAAGATGGGCTCGTTGTTCTGGGTTTTAGATAAAACGCACACTGCGATGGGTGGACGTTTGCTTAAGCAGTGGCTAGCACGACCTTTGTTAGATATGAAGCAAATCAATCACCGTGAAGAAATGGTGCAAGCCTTGCTTGATGGTTACTTTACTCGTGAGAATGTGGTTGATGCTTTAAAGGGCGTTTATGACTTAGAGCGTTTAACCGGACGGATTGCTTTTGGCAATGTCAATGCCCGTGAATTATTGCAATTATCACGGTCGCTACAGGCTGTACCAGTTATTTTGGATGCTTTAGCGCAATCAGATGCTGATATTTTGGTTGATTTTGCCAAGCAGATTGATCCATTAAAAGGCGTTGCTGAAACAATTACTTCGACTTTGGTTAAAGATCCGCCTATTTTAACAACCGAAGGTGGCTTGATTCGTGACGGCGTGGACCAACAGCTTGATCGCTATCGGGATGCTATGAATAATGGTAAAAAATGGTTAGCTGAGATGGAAGCTGATGAACGGCAAAAGACGGGTATTGAAAATCTAAAAGTGGGTTACAATAAGGTCTTTGGCTATTATATTCAGGTTTCAAACGGTAATAAACCGAAAGTGCCGCTTGACCGTTATACGCGTAAGCAAACTTTGACTAACGCGGAACGTTACATTACTCCTGAGCTTAAAGAGCATGAAAACCTTATTTTGGAAGCTCAGACCCGGTCCACTGATTTGGAATATGATCTGTTCGTTAAATTACGTGAAGAAGTAAAGAAATATATTCCTGCTTTACAAAAATTAGGTGGACAACTAGCTGCATTGGATGTTTATTGCGGCTTTGCTACGGTGGCAGAACAAAATAATTATTGTCGTCCAGCTTTTCATGTGGATAATCAGGATATTAATGTGGTTAATGGACGCCACCCAGTTGTGGAAAAAGTTATGACAGCAGGGTCATATATTCCTAATGATGTCAAAATGGATGAAGGAACTAATATTTTTCTGATTACTGGTCCTAACATGTCTGGTAAAAGTACTTATATGCGGCAAATGGCCTTGATTGCGATCATGGCACAAGTAGGTTCTTTTGTCCCAGCTGATAGTGCTGATTTGCCAATTTTTGATCAAATTTTTACCAGAATTGGGGCAGCTGATGACTTAATTTCTGGGCAAAGTACTTTTATGGTGGAAATGAGTGAAGCAAATGAAGCTTTGCAGTATGCTACTAAACGTAGTCTAGTCCTGTTTGATGAAATTGGCCGTGGAACTGCTACTTATGATGGGATGGCTTTAGCTGGAGCAATTGTTAAATATTTACATGATAAAGTTGGTGCCAAAGCGTTATTTGCGACCCACTATCATGAATTAACAGTAATGGATGAGACACTGGATCATTTAAAGAACATTCACGTTGGCGCTACAGAGGAAAATGGCAAGTTGATCTTTTTGCACAAGATTTTGCCAGGTCCAGCTGATCAAAGTTATGGGATTCACGTAGCTCAATTAGCTGGCTTACCACGGAATGTATTGCGCGAAGCAACTAAGTTGTTGAAACGCCTTGAAGCTCAAGGCAGTGAACTTGCTCCGGTCAGTCAGCAATTAGACTTATTTGCTGCACCTGTGGAAAACGACGATGAAGAAGTCGAAACACAAAATGACAGTTCAGGCTTAACTGATGCCGAGCAAGATGTGTTAGACGATATTTCTAATCTTTACTTGGCTGATAAAACACCACTGCAAATTATGCAAATGGTGGCCGATTGGCAAAAAGATTTAAAGGATGACCATTAATGAATAAAATTCATGAGTTATCAGAGACTTTAACTAATCAAATTGCTGCTGGGGAAGTGATTGAGCGTCCAGCTAGCGTAGTTAAGGAATTGGTGGAAAACTCATTAGATGCTGGTGCAACAAGGATTCGGGTTGATTTTGTTGATGCAGGTTTAAAACAAATTGTAGTCCAAGATAACGGTACGGGAATTGCGCGAGATCAAGTAGATTTAGCCTTTACCCGTCATGCGACAAGCAAAATTGCTAATGAACATGACCTGTTTAAAGTGGCTACTTTAGGCTTCCGTGGGGAAGCTTTGGCTTCAATTTCTGCTGTTAGTCACGTGGAAATTTTGACAGCAACCGAAGGTGCAATTGGTATTCGCGCCAACTTTAGTGGTGGCAATAAAAAAGGGCAAGAAGATGCGGCGGCACGACAAGGAACTAAAATTACCGTCAAAGATTTGTTCTTTAATACACCAGCCCGGCTCAAATATTTGCGTAGTCCGAGAACTGAGATAATGAAAATTGTGGATATCATTAATCGCCTAGCTTTGGGTTATCCATATGTGTCTTTTACCTTGTCGAATACTGGCAAAGTTTTGCTTAGAACAACTGGCAATGGCAATTTGAAACAAACCGTAGCTAATGTTTACGGTCGGCATATTGCGGAAAAAATGCAGGAATTTTCGGCTAAAGATAGTGATTTCAAAATTGAGGGATTAATGTCAAAGCCGGAATTAACTAGGTCGACGCGTAACTTTATTTCGATTTTGCTAAATGGTCGCTATATTAAAAACTTTCAGTTGAATACGGCAATTATGGATGGCTATGGCTCAAAATTAGCAGCTCGGCACTATCCAATTATTGTGCTAGCAATTAAAGTTGATCCTTTGCTAGTTGATGTTAACGTCCATCCCACTAAGCAAGAGGTGCGGCTTTCAAAAGAAAAAGAATTAGGTCGACTAATCACCAGTGCAATTAGTAATGCACTGGTGGAAAAAGTCGAACAAACCAGTGCTTTTGCCAATTTAGAAAATAAACGTGAAACTTTAGTTGATCAACTTAGCTTTAATTTGAATCAAGATGTAGTAAATACAGCTCGTAAAAAAGATCCTGAGATTCGAGAACAAGAAAGACCGGATTTTTTGACCACTAAGTCTGATTCTTCAGTGAACGTTGCTTCCGTTGAGCCAGATAAAGATAGTAATGAACTAAAATATGTTGACCTTAATTTACCGCGTGAAGATAAGCAATATGTCATTACTAAAACTTGGAATCAAAATGTTGCCTTGCAGCAGAATTTAACCCCTTTTCCTACTACTAAATCTGATCAAGAAGTTATTTCAAGTGGGGATGAAACGCTGGCCAATAATATGCCGGCATTAAGTTATGTTGGGCAAACAGATACTTACTTAATTGCTCAGCATAATGGTGATCTGTTTTTAATTGATCAAGTTGCGGCAAGACGTCGTTTACAATTTGAGCAAATTTTGCAAATGATCACAGCTAAAAAAGTGATCCAGCAGGGACTGTTAACACCGATCATTTTAGAATTTGGCAATCTTGATTTTATGCAAATTAAGACGCAAATTGACCAGATTAAGCGAGTGGGAATTTATTTAGAAGATTTTGGACAAAATAGTTTTATTGTCCGTTCATACCCTACTTGGATTCATGATAATGTTGAAGATTCAATACGCAAAATTTTGGATAGCTACTTGAATATTGACCAAGGTCAAGCTGATAAACTATTTGCCCGAATAGCAGCTGAACAAGCTAGGCGAGAAGTAACTGGTAAAATTAAAGTATCAGCAGCAGAAGCAGAGCAAATTTTGCTTGATTTGCGCAAATGTACTGATCCCTATCATGATGCTGATGGCCGGATAGTTTTAGTTAGAATGAGTCAAAACGAACTGAGAAAAATGTTTAAGAAGGATGAATAATGTACGAATATTTTGAAGGCGTGATTACTGTAATTACACCGAGTTATGTCGTAGTTGATGTTGGCGGCATGGGTTACAAGGTTTATAGTCCGACACCTTTTGCCTACACTCAAGGGCAAAAAGCTAAAGTTTTTGTTGAGCAAGTAGTGCGTGATACTGGCATTACTTTATACGGCTTTAAGAGCCAAGATGATAAAGGCCTATTCCTAAAATTGCTCAGCGTTAGCGGCATCGGTCCTAAAAGTGCCTTAGCAATTATGGCAGCTGAAGACAGCAATTCTTTAGCCGAAGCAATTGAGCAAGGCGAAGTAAAATATTTAACCCGTTTTCCGGGAGTGGGCAAAAAGACCGCTTCACAAATTGTACTTGATCTTAAAGGCAAGTTAGGTGATTATGTTGCCCGGCTTGATCGTCCAGATAACGGCAAGGAAATTCCACCAGCATTGAATGATGCCTTGTTAGCACTAATTGCATTAGGTTATACGCAAAAAGAAGTTGATCGAATTACACCAAAACTCGAAAAAATTGATGCTGACACTGCAGATCAATATATTAAAAAAGGCTTAGCATTACTGCTTAAAAAATAGATCTTGGTATAATAGAACAGATGATTATTTTTTAAGGAAGTGAAGCTGGTGGCAGAAGAAGATCAAGTAACTTCAGGCAACATTGAAAATCCTGAAGAACAACAAATGGAACTCTCGTTACGCCCACAAACGCTCGACCAGTATTTAGGTCAAAAACGGGTCAAAAAAGAAATGAATATTTATATCAAGGCGGCTAGACAGCGCGATGAAGCGCTCGATCACGTCTTACTTTATGGCCCACCAGGCTTGGGGAAGACAACATTAGCTTTTGTAATAGCTAATGAGTTGGGAGTACATTTAAAGAGTACCAGTGGCCCTGCTATTGAAAAAGCAGGCGATTTGGTGGCACTGTTGTCTGACTTAGATCCAGGGGATGTTTTATTTATCGATGAAATTCACCGTTTGGCTAAGCCAGTAGAAGAAGTGCTCTATTCGGCAATGGAAGATTATTATATTGATATTGTAATTGGTGAAGGGCAAACTACGCATGCAGTCCATGTGCCGTTGCCGCCATTTACATTAATCGGAGCTACGACTTTGGCAGGACAATTGTCGGCGCCACTACGTGATCGCTTTGGCATTGTTGAACATATGCAGTACTATACCATTGAGGAATTGGAGCAAATTGTCCTGCGTTCCAGTGATGTTTTCCATACTTCAATTGCGCCAGAAGCAGCTCATGAATTGGCTCGTCGTTCGCGCGGAACGCCGCGGGTAGCTAATCGTTTACTTAAGAGAGTGCGTGACTTTGCGGAAGTAAAGGGTGAAAAGACAATTTCACTTGAGACTACGGAAAATGCACTAAAGCAGCTGCAAGTTGATGATGAAGGGCTTGATCAGACTGATCGTCGACTTTTGAGAACGATGATTGAAGGCTATAATGGCGGACCGGTTGGAATTCGCACTTTAGCGGCCAATGTTGGGGAAGATATGGAGACAATCGAATCATTGTATGAACCATATTTATTGCAGCACGGTTTTATTTTGTTAACTCCGCGTGGGCGAATGGTAACTGATAAAGCATATTTACAATTAGGATTGCCAATTCCAGGTGATAAATAGTTTGGTTTTCTGTATAATGGTTATAATATCTAGCAAATTAAGTTTAATGAGGTGGAAAATTTGAATATTTTATTTTTAGCAAATGCCGGTGCTGCAGCTAACAGCAACTGGATGATGATTCTTTTATTTATTATTTTGATTGCTTTTACTTACTTTGGCATGATTCGTCCCCAAAAGAAGCAACAACAACAAAGAATGCAAATGATGGACCAATTAAAGAAGGGTGACGAAGTTATCTTAGTTGACGGTTTACATGGTAAAGTAGATAAGATCAACAGTGATAAGACGATCGTTGTTGATGCAGATGGCATTTACTTAACTTTTGAAAGAATGGCTGTTCGTCGTGTGATTCCAGCAGCTCCAGCCGAAAGCAAGGAAGAAACTCCAGCAGAAAAGCCTGAAGAAAAGACAGACGAAACTAAAAACGAAGATAAGTAATTTGTTAACTTAAAGAAGCGTCATTTTTGACGCTTTTTGTTTTGCTAAAAAATAGCTTGTTGTAAAATAAAGGTGATGATTTTAAATTAGAGAAAGGGATCAAAAATGAAAAATATTCCCGTTGTAATGATTATTTTTGGTGGTAGCGGCGATTTGGCCCATCGTAAGCTTTATCCAGCTTTATTTAATCTGTATGAACAAGGATTAATTCGTGATAATTTTGCTGTGATTGGTACAGCTCGTCGGCCTTGGTCACATGAATATTTGCGTGAACAGGTTAGTGATGCTGTTCATGAAACCCACGATACAGTCGATGAAAATGATTTAAAGGCTTTTGCAAGTCACTTTTATTACCAATCTCATGATGTAACTAACGTTGAACACTATGAGATTTTAAAGAATTTGGCTCAAGAACTTGATGATCGCTATAGTGCCCAAGGTAATCGGCTTTTCTACATGGCCATGGCACCAAGATTCTTCGGCACAATTGCTACGCACATTAATGACCAACATTTGACTGGAAGCGGCTTTAACCGAATTGTTGTTGAAAAGCCATTTGGCCGTGACTTAGCTTCGGCTGAGGAATTAAATAAGCAAATTACCGCCTCATTTGCTGAAGATGATATTTTTAGAATTGATCACTATTTAGGTAAAGAAATGATTCAAAATATCATGCCAATGCGTTTTACTAACTCAATGGTCAAAAATATTTGGTGCAGTGATTATATTAAAAATATTCAAGTTACTTTGGCAGAACGACTTGGGGTTGAAGCACGTGGGGGCTACTATGATACTTCAGGTGCTTTGCGTGATATGGTTCAAAATCATATTTTCCAAATTATTACCTTGTTAGCTATGCCGGAACCAAAGGATCTTTCTTCTGCAAGTATTCACCAAGCTAAACAAGATTTGCTGAAGAGTTTGATTATTCCTAGTCCAGATGAAGTAAAGCAAGACTTTGTGCGTGGCCAATATTTAGGCAGTGATACTACTTTTGCTTATAAACAAGAACCTAATGTTGATCCTGAATCAACTACTGAAACTTTTGTTGCTGGTAAGGTTAAGTTTAATGCAGGTCCAATTGCTGGCGTGCCAATTTACTTTAGAACTGGTAAAGAATTTAAGGAAAAGAAGAACCGAATCGATATTGTGTTGAAGCACATTAATAACCCATATGGTCAAGCACATTCCAACAATATTACGATTGTAATTGACCCAACTAGTGAGATTTACTTCACAATTAACGGGAAGAGAATCGATCAGCCTGGAATTCGTCGGGAAAACTTGGCTTATGCTTTTTCTAAAGCTGAAATGGCTAAAGTACCAGATGGCTATGAAAGATTGCTTCATGATGTGTTCGTTAACGATTCAACCAACTTTACTCATTGGAGTGAATTGAAACGTTATTGGGAATTCATCGATGCTGTTGAAGATGCTTGGCAAAAAGAAAATGAAGCTGGCAATCCAGATATTGCACAATATTTGCCATATCGCATGGGACCAAAAGAGGCTGATAACATTTTTGAGTCTCCAACTGAGCATTGGATTTATGAATAAAGACAATTTATTGCCGCAAAATGACATCCATCGCCGGATTATTCATCTGGATATGGATGCTTTTTACGCTTCAGTTGAAATGCAGGAACACCCTGAATGGAAAAATAAGGCCTTAATTGTGGGTCAAGATCCAAGAAGAAATGGCGGTCATGGCGTTGTTGCTACTTGTAATTATGTGGCACGGCAATATGGCGTTCATTCAGCGATGGCCGCCATTCAAGCGGTACACTTAGTGCCTAAAGAATTGTTAGTTTTTACTAAACCACGATTTGAAAAATATCGCGCTGTTTCCGCGAAAATTCATGCCTTTATGCATGAAATAACTGATCAAGTTGAATCGGTTGCTTTAGATGAAGCTTATTTAGATGTGACGCATCCTAAAGTAAATCAGGAGTCTGCTGTACAGATCGCATTAGATTTGCAAAAAAGAATTAAACAAGAGGTAGGATTAAATTCTTCATTTGGTGTTTCTTATAATAAGTTTTTGGCTAAAATGGGCTCAGAATATGCGAAGCCTTTTGGTCGAACTGTGATTTTGCCTAGTGAGGCACAGAGTTTTTTAGCTAGACAAAAGATTGAAAAATTCCCTGGTATTGGTCCTAAGACGCAAGAAGAATTACACAAAATGGGTGTTTATACGGGCGCTGATTTGCAAAAGGCTGAAGTAATTACTTTACTGCAAAAATTCAAAAAGCAGGGGTATGTCTTGGCGCAACATGCACGTGGGATTGATTTAAATCCGGTTGTGACTGATTCAGAAACTAACCGTAAGTCAATTGGCATGGAGCGGACCTATGAACCGGCAATTTATACTGAAGATGAGGCCTTAACTAATCTGCGTAACTATTGTAATCATTTGGAAGAAGAAGTGAAGCGGCGCAATTTTAAAGCAGGAACGATTGTAATTAAAGTGCGAAATAATAATTTTGATACTGTGACTAAACGCAAAAAATTAAAATATCCATCAGATAGTCGATTTGATTTTTATGACGTTGCCCGCGACTTATTTGAAAGAACAACTTCTTTTTTAGATGATGGTATTCGTTTATTAGGAGTTACCGTGACTGATTTTGAACAGAAAAAATATCAGTCAATCAGCCTGTTCGATTATTAATCAAGCCTATTTTTCTGTTAAACTAGATACAGATATTTTTTACAATACGAGGAGAATTAAAAAATGAGTAGTTTTGACGACATTTATGAAAAAATCTTACAATATCCAACTATTATCTTGCACCGTCACACTAGTCCAGATCCAGACGCTATCGGCTCACAAGCTGGACTTGCTCGTGCGATTATGGAAAAGTTTCCAGACAAGCGCGTTCTTTGTGCTGGTGAAAATGACGAAGGTGATTTAGCTTGGATTAACCATATGGATCAAGTTAAGGCAACTGATTACGAAGGTGCATTAGTAATTACTACTGATACTGCTAATACTCCAAGAATTTCAAACAAGCTTTATGAAAAAGGTGACTTTTTAATCAAGATCGATCACCACCCCGACGTTGATCCCTACGCTGATATGAGCTATGTTGATCCCGATGCTCCAGCAGCTTGTCAAATTATCGTTGATTTCTTAAATAAGGAAGACTTCAAGATTACTAAGGAAATTGCTTATCCACTTTATGCTGGAATTGTCGGTGATACTGGTCGTTTCATGTATCCAGAAACTTCAGAACATACCTTTAAGGTAGCGGCACAACTTGCTGCAACTGGTATTAATATTACTGAAATTGCACGTAATATTGCCGATGTAACTTTTAATGAAGCTAAATTACAGGCACTAGCTATGGACAAGATGGAGATTGATCCAGTTGGCGCAGCTTACACTATCTTGATGCAAGATGATTTGAAAAAGCTTGGCTTAACTGATGATCAAGCTAACGTTGCCGTTTCAACTCCAGGGCGTATCAAGGATGTTTTAGCTTGGAACGTCTTTGTTGAAAAACCAGATGGTACTTTCCGCGTTCACTACCGTTCAAAGGGGCCGGTAATCAATGAATTAGCTGCTAAGCACGATGGTGGTGGTCACGCTTTAGCTAGTGGGGCTAATGCTAAAGACATGGACGAAGTAGAGCAAGTGTTTGCGGAAGTCGTTGAAGTAACTAAGAAATTTAAAGAAGATCATGAATAATATTTTTGGAGATTCAAGAATTAAGCCGGCGATTCAAGCTGGTTTAAAAAAGATTCATTTTGAAAAGCCGACTAAAGTGCAGGAAAAGGTTATTCCAGCAATGTTGTCTGACTTGAGTGTCGTAGTTCAAGCTGCAACCGGTTCAGGTAAAACTCATGCTTATTTAGTACCAATTCTTAATGAAATTGAAGAAGAAAAACATACTGTTCAGGCGATTGTTACTTTGCCTAGTCATGAGTTAGCTGACCAGCTTTATCAAGTAGCCCGGCAACTTCGTGATGCGGCAGGGATGCATTTTTCAATTGCGCACTTGGCCGGCGGAACTGACCGTGAGCGACAACTAGAGAAGTACCAAAATAATACGCCGCAATTAGTAATTGCCACACCAGGTCGTTTGTTAGATTTCGTGCAAAAGAAAATTTTTGCTGTTGATCAAGTGAAAACTTTTGTCATTGACGAAGCTGATATGACGCTAGACATGGGCTTTTTGAATAATATTGATCAAGTTGCAGCTAAATTGCCTAAGGATGTCCAATTTTCGGCCTTTTCGGCCACTATTCCAGTTAAATTGTCTAACTTTTTGCGTAAGTACATGGCTCATCCAGATGAAATTGTAATTGATAATCCAAGCGTTATTGCGCCAACGATCAAGAATGATTTATTGGATATTGGTTCTAAGGACCGGAAGAATGTTTTGTACAAGTTGCTAACAATGGGGCAGCCATATTTGGCCTTAGTTTTTGCTAATACAAAGCAAAAGGTTGATGAATTGACCAAGTATTTGCAAGATCAGGGCTTAAAGGTAGCTAAGATTCACGGCGGGGTAACTGAACGTGAACGTAAGCGGACTTTGCGTCGAGTGGAGCAAGGACAATATCAATATGTTGTTGCTTCTGACTTAGCTGCACGTGGCTTGGATATTGATGGCGTTAGCCTGGTGATTAATTATGAAATTCCACGTGATATTGAGTTTGTAATTCACCGGATTGGTAGAACTGGCCGTAATGGTTTGTCAGGTCACGCCATTACTTTGATTCGTGAAGAAGAAATGAACCGGGTTGAAGACCTAGAAAAAATGGGTGTTCATTTTGACTTTGTTGAGATTAAGAATGGTGAATTAGTGCCACGTAAGCACTATCGCAGCCGGGAAAATCGTCAAGGCAAGAGTCGTAAGCTTGATACTAAGATGGTGGGGTACGTTAAGAAAGAAAAGAGAAAACGTAAGCCGGGCTACAAGAAGAAGATCAAGCGCGCGATTCAAGAAGACAACCGCCAAAAGCGTAAGATTGAACAACGTCATGAAATTAGAAAAGCTAAGCGCTTGAGAAAACGCAAGCGTGAACAAGGACGTTAAAGCAATATTTTAATGATAGCGGGGAGTTTTTCTCTGCTATTTTTGTTTATTATATTTTTATTAAAAAGGCTTTGACCATAAATCATTATATTCTGGTAATCATAGTAGAATAACTTTTGAATTTATTAAAAAGCATTGACAAATATTATAATTTCAATTAAACAATATTAAAATTATTAACAAAAGAGGAATAGCATATGCGCTTTAGACATAAGATCAAAGGAATTTCAGGAGTTTTTAGTAGCTGTATTTGCTCTTAATACCGCTACACCGGTTTTAGCAGATACGAGTAAAGATTCCAATCCAGTAACTAATATTGAAAAAGTTTCTAAATTACAACAAGATAATAAGGAAACTACGCAAGAAACAACGCTTTTTACTGTTCCAAAGAATAGTGTTACTAGCCATGCTTTTTTGGATAACAAAACCGTAGCTTCGGTTGCTAGAGATATGAATGGCTGGAGCTGGTGGTTCTGGAAGAGCTAATTGGGGAGGTTTAGGAGCTGCTGCTGGAGGAGCCGCAGTTGTTTATATTGGCGGTAAGGCCTATAGAAACGGCGTACAAATAAACTATGCGGCAAGAAAAATTTCTAAGAAGATTTTAAAGAATAAAAATCATGTTGATTTAGATAAATTTAAGGGAAATCATCAGTACCAAAAAGGACCTGGTGGAAGTTATCATTTAGAAAAGGACCGTGCGGCTGGAAAACCTAGTGCTCATAATGGAGGAGCTAAAGGTAGTTATTGGAAATTATATGATCGAAAAGGTAAGTTAGCTTCTTTAGATAAGAACGGAAAGATTTTGAAATACTATAACTAATGATTGAAAATAAAACTATAGATTATTTTGAAAATAAAACTACTACATATACGGTAGTAATAGGGGTAGATGGTTATAACTCTATAGCTGATAACTATAGTTACTTTGATGACTATTATTTACCTAAATATGTAGAAAAAATAACTCTTATTAGTATGTTACTCATGTCTTGGTATTCAGTAAAAATTGCTTTTCATGCAGATGATGAAGAATCTGAATTATACAAGTATAGTGATAAAGAGTTTACTGCAGAGGATGTAGATATTTTAGTCAAATTAATTTCAGGCAGTATGCATCATAAAGGATACATTCATTTTTTATTTAAAGATGATGAAGCAGAAGAATTCCTGATGTATATCTATGGTGATTCCACAATTGGCTTTTGTAATATGACGGAAAAAACTAAAAAATACGTTGAAGCACAGGTAAATAAGCAAGGATTATCACTGTGGCTTGATGAAAGTGAGTAAATGAACTATAAAGAAGCTGTTAAATTAGTAGAAAAATTAGTGGAAAAGAAACGTTATTATGTTGACTTTGTGCCATTTACTTTTCCAGATAGAAATTATGCTGAACTTGATGACTATTTAGAAACACATTATAAAGAAACATACGCAAAAAAATAATCTTCATTGCTTTTTCGCTGATGTATTACTATGATTGTCACGTTTACTTGGATGAAGAAATGAGTGAATCTTTTTCTAATTTTGAGAAAAAGAATTTAAGAAATATTGGTTTAGATATCTTAGATGCATTCATTCATAAATTAGTTGTTGAAAATAGCTCTGGACTTAACATTATTATTACTCATGCTGATAATACCCATTCATTAATGCGAATAGAAGATGGCTATCAAACATTGTTTTTCAATATTAGTGTTGAATGTCTAAATATAATAAAACAGCTGGTAGATCACCAAGGGCTGTTCTTAAAAAAGAGCAATATTTCAAGATAATATTAGACTTTGGTCGTGAACAAGGACGTTGACAGACGAGGATTTTGTAGTACAATTATTTTCAGCTTAAGATATGTCTATTAAAGTTGAATTTCAAAGAGAAAGCCAATTGGTGAGAGGGCTTAATTCGCTTTATATAGATGCTCCTTTAAGTTTCATAATTAAGAATATTAAGAGGTAACAAACACTGTTGCAATCAAGGTGGTACCGCGCGCGGAGCGTCCTTGAATAAGCAATGGTGTTTTTTATTTATTTTTAGGGAGATTTTATTTAAATGAAGAAACTATCTAGTTCAGAGTTTCGCCAAATGTTCCTTGACTTCTTCAAGGATCATGGCCATATGATTATGCCAAGTGCATCACTTATTCCACAAGATGACCCAACTCTTCTTTGGATTAACTCTGGTGTTGCTACTATGAAGAAATATTTTGATGGTTCAGTTGTACCAAAGAACCACAGAATTACTTCTTCTCAAAAGTCAATCAGAACTAACGATATTGAAAATGTTGGTAAGACTGCTCGTCACCAAACTTTCTTTGAAATGCTTGGTAATTTCTCAGTTGGTGACTACTTTAGAGATGAAGCTATTCCTTGGGCTTGGGAATTCTTAACTAGTCCTGACTGGCTTGGTTTGCCAAAGGAAAAGCTTTACTGTACTGTTTACCCAAAGGATGAAGACTCATTCAACGTTTGGGTAAAGGCAGGGATGCCAGCTGACCATATTGTTAAATTAGAAGACAACTTCTGGGATATTGGTGAAGGTCCATGTGGTCCAGATACTGAAATCTTCTATGACCGTGGTCAAGAAAACAACGACGTAGCTGAAGACGATCCAGAAAACTTTCCTGGTGGTGAAAATGCCCGTTACCTTGAAATTTGGAACATCGTATTTTCACAATACAACCACTTGCCAAATGGCAAATATGTAGACCAACCACACAAGAATATCGATACTGGGATGGGGCTTGAACGTGTGCTTTCTATTTTGCAAGATGCACCAACCAACTTTGAAACCGACTTGTTCTTGCCAATTATTCACGCTACTGAAGAAATGACTGCTGACAAGAAATACGGCGTTAACAAGGAAGACACTACTGCCTTCAAGATTATCGCTGACCACGTTCGTGCCGTAAGTTTTGCAATTGCTGATGGTGCACTTCCTTCAAACTCAGGTCGTGGTTATGTTCTTCGTCGTTTGATCCGTCGTGCCGACTTAAACGGTCAACGTTTGGGCATTAAGGGCGCATTTTTATATAAGCTTGTGCCAGTTGTGGGCAAGATTATGGAAAGCCACTATCCAGAAGTAATGGATCAACGCGGTTTTATCGAAAACGTTATCCAAAACGAAGAAGAAAGATTCCAATCAACTCTTGATACTGGTTTGACTTTGCTTGATGACTTAATTGACAAGGCTAAGAATTCCGCAGATAAGACCATTTCAGGTAAGGATGCCTTCAAGATGTTTGATACTTACGGCTTCCCTTACGAATTGACTTTTGAATCAGCTCAAGATGCTGGTCTTAAGGTGGACAAGAAGGGCTTTGATGCAGAAATGGCTGCTCAAAAAGAGCGTGCTCGTAAGGCTCGTGGTGATTTGCAATCAATGGGTCGTCAAGATGTAACCTTGATGAACATTAAGGACAAGTCAGTCTTTGAACGTGATACTTACGAAGAACCACATGCTAAGTTAGTTGATATCGTGGTTGATGATAAGTTAGTTGACAAGGCCGATGGCGAACACGCTACTTTGGTCTTTGATAAGACACCATTTTACGCAGAACGTGGTGGTCAAGTTGCCGACCACGGTGACATTTACAATCAAGACGGTGAATTGGTTGCCAAGGTTACTGACGTACAACACGCTCCTAATGACCAAAACTTGCACTTTGTTGATTTGATTTTGCCAGTTGAAAAGGGTCAAGAATATGTTTTGAAGCTTGATAAGGAACGGCGTGAAGGCTTGCGTCACTCTCACTCAGCAACTCACCTACTTCATGCAGCCCTTCGTCAAGTTTTAGGTGAACATACTCACCAAGCTGGTTCATTAGTTGATCCAGATTACTTGAGATTCGACTTCACTGCGATGGAACCAATGACTAAGCGCGAACTTAAAACAGTTGAAGAATTAGTTAACCAAAAGATCTGGGAAGCTATTCAAGTTAAAACCACCATCACTACTCCTGAAGAGGGGGAAAAGATGGGTGCTTTGGCCCTCTTTGACAGCAAGTACGGCGACAAGGTTCGTGTGGTTCAAATGGGTGACTTCTCAAGTGAATTCTGTGGTGGTACCCACGTAGACAACACTAACCAAAT
The DNA here is from genome assembly GCF_947367125.1 of uncultured Lactobacillus sp. GTDB lineage: Bacteria > Bacillota > Bacilli > Lactobacillales > Lactobacillaceae > Lactobacillus. Next base: position 18,201 of record NZ_CANBCQ010000022.1, on the reverse strand, counting down.
CGGTATTTTCAAGATTACTTCAGAATCAGCTGTTGGTGCCGGTATGCGTAGAATCGAAGCTGTAACTTCTAAGAAAGCTTACGAATACTTAGCTAACCGTTCAGAATTACTTGATGAAATTCAAGAAGATGTTAAGGCAACTAAGCCAGATAATATCCTTGATAAGATTGATTCACTTGAAAGCAATTTGCATGATGCTCAAAAGCAAGTTGAAACTTTGAACAAGAAGATCAATGCTGCTAAGGCTGGTCAAATCTTTGACGATGTTAAGCAAGCAGGTGACTTGACAGTAATTGCTGCTACTGCAGATGTTAACGGCATGAACGACTTGCGTGAACTTGCTGATAACTGGAAGAGTGGTGCTAAGTCCGATGTCTTGGTCTTAGCTGCTGAAAATGATGGCAAGGCTAACATGATCATTGCTTTAGGTCAAAAGGCATTAGATAAGGGACTTAAGGCTGGTAACTTGATCAAGATTGCTGCTCCAATCTTTGGTGGTGGCGGTGGTGGCCGTCCCAATATGGCTCAAGCTGGTGGTAAGAATCCAGCAGGTTTGAACGATGCTATCAAGGCAGTTATTGACGAAATTTCTAAGAACTAAGAATTAATTAATTGTGTTTGAGCTTTTTTTCAAGTAAAATTGTTGACAGGAGGAATAATTATGAGTTCGCTAGATAAGACTATGCATTTTGACTTTAATCAGAATAAAGGAAAAAATGTTTATGATACTCTGCAAGATGTTTACAATGCGCTTGAAGAAAAGGGCTATAATCCTATTAACCAGATTGTAGGTTACTTACTTTCTGGCGATCCTGCTTATATTCCACGGCATAATGATGCCCGTAATTTGATTCTTAAGCACGAACGTGATGAGATTATTGAAGAACTTGTTAAGAGCTATCTTGGTAAGAACAAATAATGCGCTTATTAGGTTTAGATGTAGGTTCTAAAACTGTGGGAGTAGCGATTAGTGATGAGCTAGGGATTACTGCGCAGAAGTTAGAGACGATCCAGATTGATGAGAGCAAATATAACTTTGGCATGCGTCCATTAAAAAAGCTAGTCAGACAATACGATGTTGATGGCTTTGTCTTAGGTTTACCTAAGAATATGAATGGCACTTCTGGTGCATCTGTTGCTCGAAGTAAAACATATGGTAAAAGACTAGAAGAGAAGTTTGGCTTGCCGGTGCATTATTCTGATGAAAGATTAACAACAATTGAATCACGACGAGTACTTGTTGAGGATGCAGGTATCCATGATCGCAAAAAGCGTAAACAAGTGATCGATCAGATGGCAGCGGTGCTCATCTTGCAAAATTATTTAGATTTACACCGAAAGGATTAAAATGGCAGCACAAGTTAACGGCGATGATCAAGATCGTCAAATTACTTTGATTGATGATCAAGGTAATGAAGAATTGTATGAGATATTATTTACTTTTCATTCAGATGATTATGACAAATCTTATGTGCTTCTTTATCCAGCCGCTGTAGGCGATGATGAAGATATTGAAGTGCAAGCTTTCAGTTACGATGCCGATGATGCTGGTGATGTAACAAGTAGCGATTTGCATGAAATTGAATCTGATGATGAGTGGGACATGGTTCAAGGAGTTTTGAATACTTTCTTGGATGATGACCGCTTAAGTGGTAAGTAATAAAAAAGGACTGGCTGTGGCTGGTCCTTTTTGTTAGTTTTAGAAAAAGATCAAAATGAATAAAAAAATTTTAGAAATTTTAGAATTTGGCGAAATTACTAAACGCTTAAGCCATTTGGCAATTACTGCTCCTGCTAAAGAAGAAGCGGAAAAATTAGTGCCTAGTGGTGATTTTGACCAAGTTCAAAGTGAATTAAAACAAACCTTAGCCTTAGCTAACTTATTACGAATTAAAGGTCAGCTTCCTTTAACAGATTTCCAGGATGTTCGACCAAGCACTAAACGGTTAGGCGTAAAAGCTAATCTAAATGCTAAGGAGTTAGGCAACTTATTATTGGTATTAAGTTTAGCTCATGAAATTAATGATTTCTTGGCAGAAATAGATCCAAATAAATTGGATTTGACCGCAATCGATGCAATTTTAGATCAATTAGATGTGCTAGATCTCTTATTTAGAGAATTAAAGAAATCAGTTGATTATGATGGCGAAGTATTAGATACAGCTTCACATGAGCTTGCTCGTTTGCGTCATGATATGCGTTCTAATGAAGAAGAGATCAAAAATAAGATGGATGCTTATACTAAAGGCAATAGCAGTAAGTATTTATCTGAACAAATTGTGACGATTCGTGATGACCGCTATGTTATTCCGGTTAAACAAGAATACCGGGCAAAATTTGGTGGGGTAGTTCATGATCAAAGTGCAAGTGGTCAAACTTTATTTGTTGAACCAGAAGCGGTTTTGAATCTTAACGATCGACAACAAAATTTGATTGCTCAAGAAAAGCAAGAAATTCACAATATTTTAAAGCATTTATCAAACTTGGCTCGTGAAGAAATCAGTAGTCTGAATGATATTGCGGCAGCATTAACTAAATTAGACTTCTTGCAAGCTAAGGCAAAATTAGCTAAAGAAATGCAGGCTAGTGAGCCACGATTGACACAAGATCATTCATTGAGTTTGCGTAATGCTCGCCATCCATTGATTGATCCAGAAAAAGTGGTGCCTAATGATATTCGCTTGGGTGGCGAATTTGACACAATGCTGATTACTGGACCTAACACAGGTGGTAAGACTATTACCTTAAAGACGGCAGGATTGTTGCAATTGATGGCCCAATCAGGCTTATTTATTCCAGCTGAAGAAGGCAGTCAAGTTGGCGTCTTTAAGCAAGTGTATGCTGATATTGGTGATGAACAATCAATTGAGCAATCATTGAGTACTTTTTCATCTCATATCAATGATATTATTGCCATTATGAAAAATGTTGATGCTGATACCTTAGTCTTAATTGATGAAATTGGTGCCGGAACTGATCCCGAAGAAGGTGCCAGCTTAGCCATTAGTATTTTGGATTTCTTGCGTAAAAAGCAAGCTAAGATTATGGTTACTACGCACTATCCAGAATTGAAACTCTATGGTTATAACCGTCCACGAACAACCAATGCTTCAATGGAATTTGACTTAAAGAATTTATCGCCAACTTATCATTTGCAAATTGGTATTCCGGGTCATAGTAATGCCTTTGCCATTGCTCGCAGATTAGGGATGCGTGAAGACGTAGTTAAAAATGCCCAGAATTTAATGTCAGATGAGGATTCTGATATTAATAAGATGATTACCAAGTTAAATACTCAAACAAAGGCTGCTACTGTAGCCCGTGATCGTTTGCAGACAAGTCTGGACCGCAGCCAAAAATTAGAACAAAAGTTGCAACAAGCACTTGATTGGTATAACCAACGAGTACAAAAGCAACTCGATTTTGCTCAAGAGCGAGCTAATGAAGTGGTAGCTAAGCGCCGCAAAAAGGCTGATGAAATTATTGCTCAACTTGAAAAACAAAAAGGTATGGGCGTTAAAGAAAATAAAATTATTGAGGCTAAAGGTGAGTTAAACATTTTAGAGCGTCAAGCTAATAATTTGGCTCATAATAAGGTCTTACAACGAGAAAAACGTCGTCACCGTGTAAGTGTAGGTGACCGCGTAAAAGTCCTCTCATATGGGCAAACAGGTACGATTACTAAGAAATTAGCTGAACATGAATATGAAGTTCAAATGGGAATCATCAAAGTTAAAGTTAGTGATCGTGATATTGAAAGAATTGAACCAGGAACTAGTGCTAAGCCTAAGCAGATTGTTAGAGCTACTAGTGCAGTTAGAAGAAGTAATGCACACAGTGAATTAGACTTGCGGGGTCAGCGCTATGATGAAGCAATGACTAATTTGGATCGTTATATTGATTCCGTCTTATTGGCGGGTCTTGATACGGTAACCATTATTCACGGAATTGGTACTGGTGCGATTAGAAAAGGGGTCTGGCAATATCTCCGAAGCAGCAATCATGTGAAGAACTTTAACTATGCTCCAGCAAACGAAGGCGGAAATGGTGCTACAATTGTCCAATTAAAGTAAGTATTTCACTTGCAAAAAGTAAGTAGAGCACATATACTTATATTATAAAAACAAATGATAAAAATTGTGAGGTAAGAATTATGGTTGATGCAATTAACGATCAAAACTTCGAAGAAGAAACTAAAAATGGTGTGTCATTAGTAGACTTTTGGGCAACTTGGTGTGGTCCATGTAAGATGCAATCACCAGTGATTGAACAATTGTCAGAAGAACGTCAAGACGTAAACTTCTACAAGATGGATGTTGACCAAAATCAAAATACAGCTAAGAACTTAGGAATTATGGCTATTCCAACTTTGATTGTGAAGAAGGATGGCAATATTGTAGACCGAATTACAGGCTACACTCCTAAAGAAAAGTTGAACCAAATTTTGGATCAATATACTGATTAATTAGATATAAAAAGGGCTTGAGGTGTTATTGCCTCGAGCCTTTTTTGATATTATTTATTTTGATTTACCTGCTTTTTAAGTAAGTCGCGAATTTCTTCTAGATAGTCAGTTTCAGTTGGACCAACTTCTTTTTTAGGCACTACTTTATTTAAAGCTTTGACCATCAAGAAGACTACAAATGAGATGATCAAGAAATTAATTACAGAATTGATGAAGCTACCATATTTAAATGTAGCATCTCCAACTTTAAAAACTAGGTCAGAGAAATCAATCTTGCCTGCAAAAATCCCAAGTAGAGGGTTGATCAAGTTTTTAACTAAAGATTGGACAATCGCAGTGAAAGCAGCACCGATGATTACACCGACTGCCATATCCATTACATTGCCACGTGAAATAAATTCCTTAAATTCTTTAATCATGTCACTACTCCTATATCTAAAATCTAGTTTTATTTAAAGTGTATAGGAGTAATTATTTATAGTCGATTAATTTGCTCTTAGCCAAAACGAGCAATGAATTGAACTTTCTTTTCTTTATCTAAAATATTAATTTCGCTCTCAGTAGTTCGGCCGGTAGCAGTTTGCACAGCTTCAGCGATCATGCCGCCTTCAAGTGAGAATTCTTTGCTGTCACTATTTAAGCGGTCTTCTACAGTTTGACCACTTAATTCATAAATGGTATGAGAGCGTCTTTCTTTGACCTTTTCTAAGTTGCCAAATTCAGCCATTGAGAAGAATTCAACTAAATCATCGAAATCGCTGAGATCATATTTGCGAGCAATTCTTTTACCAGCCCAATAAAGAATAGCAGCATCATCATCGCCTAAAATAGTTGGCAAAAGGAAGTCGCGGTAAAGTTGATTAATAAAATATACGTGTTCGTTTGTGTGTTCTGTGTTTTCTGTCATAAACTTGTTCATCCCTTTTATTCTTTTTTATTTTACCGTAAACTAGTAGAAGTAGAAAATAAATTTTTGATTTTAAGAGGGTTTTATTATGGATAATCGTCCGATTGGATTATTGGATTCCGGGCTAGGTGGCCTATCTGTTGCAAAAAAAGTAATTGAAAAATTGCCTAATGAATCAACCGTTTTTATTGGTGATAACGCTCATATGCCGTATGGCGATCGAACTAAAGAAGAGATTATTGAGTTAGTTAGAAAATCAGTGCATTTTTTACTAGCTAAAGACGTTAAGTTAATTATTTTTGCTTGTAATACGGCGACAGCAATGGCAATGAGTACAATTCAAGCAGAAATTGATCCACAAATTATCGGGGTTATTCAATCAGGCAGCTTAGCTGCAGCTAGAACAACTAAAAATAAAAAAGTAGCAGTCGTGTCTACAAAAGCCACTGCCGATTCTCATGCATATGCCAAGGAAATTCACTTTCGTGATCCAGAAATTAAAGTAACTGAATTGGCTGCACCTAAACTTGCTCCTCTAGTAGAAGCACAAAGAGATTCTGCAACTAATCTTAAAGTAGTTAAGGAAAGTTTAGCGCCTTTACAAGGGCAAGACTTTGATACCTTGATTATGGGATGCACGCATTATCCATTGATTCAAACTGAATTTGAAGAAGCGATTAACAATAAGGATGTCACTATTTTGGATCCAGCAGACCAGGTTGCTCAATATACTTTTAACGTGATGCGCCGTGATGGTTTATTTAGTGATGACAATGAAAAGGTAGTTCATGAATACTACACGACAGGTGATCCAACTAGTTTTGATCATTTAGCAAGAACCTTTATGGCTGACAAGACATTAACTTCAAAGCATGTAGATACGGAGAATGAATAATGGTGAAAGAGATTTTATTTGCGACCGGCAATCAAGGTAAAGCTAGAGAATTAAAAGAAGCTTTTAAACAAGCTGGGGTAGACGTAGAAATTAAAACTAATGCTGACTTAGATAATCCACCTCATCCCATTGAAAGTGGTCGTACTTTTGAAGCAAATGCCAAAATTAAAGCCCATGAATTGGCAGACTTTAGCAATTTGCCAACGATTGCCGATGATTCGGGGTTAATGGTCGACGCTCTAAATGGTGAACCTGGAGTACGCAGTGCGCGCTATGCCGGTGAAGCTCATAATGATGCTAAGAATAATGCAAAATTATTGGCAGAATTAGGTGGAGTTCCTGATGAAAAAAGAACAGCCAAGTTTTGGACGACGATTGTGGTTTCAATGCCTGGTAAGTTTGATAAAGATTTGGTTGTGTCGGGAACTTGTAGCGGGCGAATTTTAGCTGCGCCACGAGGAGAAGATGGCTTTGGTTATGATCCACTTTTTTACATTCCAGAAAAAGATAAAACTTTTGCCCAAATGACAACTGATGAAAAAAATGAGATTTCTCACCGAGGTAATGCTGTGCGTAAGTTGTTAGAAGAATTGCCAGCTTGGTTAGAGCAATTTAATTAAGGTGAAAGAGAATTAAAAGGCGTTGAACCTTGATGTTCAACGCCTTTTATTTATGTACAGTTGTTTTTGCCGGTGAACTAGTACTTGCAAATTCAATCTTATTTTTTTGCAAGACTTCAATATACTTGCTTAAATATAAGTTTCGCACCGCGGCTTGCTTACCAGGTTTGACTTGAAAATGAATTGAGTAAACAAACTTTTGTCCAGTTTGTTCGGTTATCCCAATGATTGTAGGACCTAATACAATCGTCTTTTTCTCAGGCTGAATCTTTCGGTTGCAGTCTTTAATTAATTTTGTGACTTCTTCAATGTCATTGCTAGTGGCAAGATCGAGATTAATATCCAGTGCCACACCGCCATGAGCAAGATTTTGCACGATCGTAATATTACGGTTAGGAATATAAATAATTGAGCCATCTGAACCTTTCAGCCGCGTAGTTCTAAGACCTAATTGGACGACAGTACCAACATTAGTGCCAATTTGTACCAAGTCACCGACATCAAATTGATCTTCACTTAAAATAAAGAAGCCGTTAACTAAGTCGCTAACAAAGCCTTGCGCGCCCATCCCTAAAGCTAGGGAAAAAATCCCAGCACTGGCTAACAAAGTGCCAACCGGTATACCTAGAATAGAGAGAATACCGAATAAATAAAAGAAGATTAATGTATATTGGAAAACGCTGTTGATCAAAGCGGTAATCGTTCGCGTTCGTTTATTTTTAACCGTGTTATGTTTGGCTAAATAATTGTTAATTATTTTATGACCAAAGTGAGATAAAAGATAAAAAATGAGTGAAGTAATAGCTAATTGCCAGATAATCGACAATAAGTTTTGGCTAATTTTACCCCAATCGATTTCAATTTTCTGCATATTTATGTGAGTAGGGATCTTCATGTAGTGTCCTTTCTATTTTTTACGGGTATAATTAAGGATAACAAGCTATTAATTGAGAATAAAGGATATTCATGCTAAACTTTTTTTAGGTAATAATGGAGGTAGAAAATGACAATTTCTTATGGTGCCTTAGCAGGCCTAATTGCTGCGATTGCATTCTTAATTTTAGTATTATTTACGATTCCGATGTTGGTTCGGACCGCGAAGTTATTAAAAAAGACTAGTGCAACTATTCAAACGACTAACGAATCAATGAAGAAGCTTTCTGAAGATATGGACGGCTTGATGGATCAAACTTCTGATTTGTTAGATAAAACTAATGACCTAATGACCGATATTAATGGTAAAATGAAGACGTTAGATCCAGTGGTTAAAGCTGCAGCAGATTTAGGTGAAAGCGTTTCTGAATTAAACGATTCATCTAAGAAAATTGCTAAGCGCTTTAGTAGTAATCATTTTAGCCGTACTGGTCTCGTATCTTCAATTGCCGCGACTGCTTTTGCAAGACGCAGGCGTCGCAAAGGTGAAAATTAATAAAAGGAGGAATTCACCATGAAAAAATTTGTAAGTTTTGTATTAGGTGCTATTGCTGGTTGTACAGCAGGCTTTATTGCAGGCTCATTACTTGTTAGTGATGAACAAGTTGACGATGTTAAGAACAAGATTAAGGATAATGACAAGCTTCAAGATTTAAAGAAGAAGTATGATAATGGTACTGAAATCGTTAAGAATCAATTGGCTTCATTCCCTAAGAATGTTGAAGACGATTCAGAGTTAAAAGACTTTGATGACATCGTAATCGATGATTCAAACAAGGATGACAATACTAGTGAAAACACTGAAGAATCAGTTAACGACTTAAATAATGCTGAAAAAGATAACACTGATGCTTCAGAACAACCAAAAGCCTAATTATTGTAAAATAAAAAAGCTGACGTAAGTCAGCTTTTTTTGATGCCTAAATTAATTAGTCTTTAAGTGGTAAAACCTTCAAGTCTTTATCGGTATGGGTGAATGTCTTAAAGCCGTCTTTAGTAACAACACCACAGTCTTCGATTCTAACGCCGGCAAAGCCAGGGATGTAAATACCTGGTTCAATTGAGAAGCACATTCCTTCTTCAAGAACCAAGTCATTACCTTGGACAATTGATGGGTATTCGTGCACATTTTTACCAATACCATGACCTAGACGGTGGATGAAGTATTCACCATAGCCAGCCTTGGTAATGATATCACGGGCTACGCTATCCAATTCTTCGGCAGTGATTCCCGGTTTAGCAGCCTCAATGGCAGCTTGTTGAGCTTCACGGTCAACTTCGTAAATTTCACGTTGCTTAGCTGTAGGTTCACCGTAAGCTACAGTTCGACTTGAGTCAGAGGCATAGCCATCATGCATAGTGCCTAAGTCAAATAAAACCAACTCGTTAGGTTGAACTGTATTCATGGTTGGACCGAGGTGAGGGTTTGCAGCATTTTTACCAGCTTGCACGATGGTTTCAAAGCTTTCGTGCATGACACCTTTCTGAATTTTTAGTTGATAATCAATTTGACCGGCAATACTTCTTTCAGTAACGCCAGTTCTAATTGCATCAAAACCAATCTTAAAAGCAAAGTCAGCCTCTGCACCAGCAGCTTGTAATTTTTTGATTTCTTCTGGTGTTTTGTAAAGGCGTAATTTTTCAATGAAAGCTGAAACATCATTAGTAAAGCTAGAATTTGGAAATTCACCACGTAAAAGTTGATAATGAGCAACGGATAAATCATCTTTTTCGATGGCCCAACTATGAGTATCTTGGGTTCTCTTTTTTACATTGCCAGCAATGATGCTCCAAGGATTTTCTGAATCAAGGTAGCCAATAACGTCACCATCCCATGCGGAGGCTTTAGCTTCTTCGACGTTTAAAGCAGGGCAGAAAATAAATGGTTCTGCATCTTTAAAGACGACTAAAGCAAAGATTCTTTCATGTGGGTCCATTGAGTAGCCGGTAAAGTATGAAATAGTAATTGGGTTAGAAATATAAGCAAGATCATTATTGGAATCCTGCAACCACTGTTGTAATTTATCTAAGTTCATATTGTCCTCTTTTCTGATAAGCGATTTTTAATGTAGTATATCACGTTTTATAATGAAAAAATGAAAGAAAATCTGTAAACGCTTGCATTTTGTGCATTATCGTGCTATCTTTAAGTGAAGGATTTTTTGGAAGGACTGAGAGATAAGAGATGCATAAACAAGAAGTTACAATCTATGACGTAGCTCGCGAAGCTAAGGTTTCAATGGCAACCGTGTCTCGTGTAGTTAACGGTAATAGCAACGTTAGAAAGGAGACACGTGATCGTGTCCTCGAAGTTATTAAAAGACTTCATTATCAACCAAATGCTGTGGCTCAAGGTTTAGCTTCCAAGCGAACTACTACAGTCGGGTTAATTGTTCCAGATTTAACTAATTTATATTTTGCAGAATTATCTAAGGGGATTGATGATATTGCGCTTTTGTACAAGTACAACATCATTATTACTAGTATTGAAAACCGCTTAATGAAGGAAGATCAAGTTATTCAAAGTTTGTTGAATAAACAAGTTGACGGTGTAATTTATATGTCAAACCGCCTGTCAGATAAAGCAGCAGAAGCCTTTAAGCGGACTAAAACGCCTGTAGTTTTGGCAGGTACTAAGGATAATCGTGATGATTTTGCTTCGGTTACAATTGACTACAAGAAGGCTGATACTGAAGCTTTGAATTTGATGCTTCATGATGGCAAGAGGCACTTGGGAATCGTAGTTGGCGATCAAGATGCAGTAGTTAACGGGGAAAATAGAATCCCGGCTTATGAAGAATTCATGGAAGAAAATGATTTAGGCGCTCCACGTATTTACACCGATATTAAGGATTATTCAGATGGTTACAATTTGTATCCACAATTAGTTAAAGATGGTGTTGATGGGGTAATCGTTACTCGTGATATTTCCTCAGTTGGTATTTTGAATTCTGCAATGGATGCAGGCAAGAAAGTGCCAGAAGATTTGGAAATTGTTACTGCTAGTGCTACTCAATTGGCTTCTGTTGTTCGTCCAGCTTTGACTACAATTAAGCAACCACTTTATGATATGGGTGCAGTTGCAATGAGAATGTTGACTAAGCTGATGAATAATGAAGAAGTTGATGATATTCATATTACTTTGCCATATGAATTAGTTAAGAAGCAAAGTACTTTGAACCAATAATTTGAGTGAATAAGAAAAAGACCAGTTTGAGCTGGTCTTTTTTAGTAGATAATTTTATTGGTTTGTTGCAGTTTTTGCTTAAAGGTAATCGGGGTAATTAGTTGATTAGGATTGTAAGGCAAAAGCACTAAGTTAGTATGCTGGCTAACTCGTGGCAAGGACTGATAAGCTTTAAAATTATTTTGCTTAAAAAAGCCATAAAATAAGATATCTTTTGCTTTGATCCAACCTAATTTAGTGTAAAGCCACATATTTTTAGGCGTACCATTAAAGTTTTTGATTTTTAATAGTTGTTTGGCTGGCAATGTCTTTTGTGTTTTGGCTTGGTTATCAGGATAACGATAAATTGTAACCTTTTTATTTGGTTTAGCAATAACTTTTTTATCCTGGTAAGGAGCAATGTCTTGCTTTGATAAATCTAAGTTGACAAATTCAGCTGAAATAAAGGTTTTTTCAGCAATTTGGTAAAATAGCCGTTCATCTACGCGAACAGCGTACGTGATCTTGACTTTTTGGCCTGGGTAGATATACCTCTTTTCTTTAATGCGGACATAAGGATTCATCATAGTAGCAGTTTTATTTTGTCCAAAGTAGATACCAGTTCGATTGATAGCATATTTTTTAGTACCGCTTTTGGCTAATTTATATTTAAATCCTGTCGCAGGATAATTGGTGACTACGCCGTCGACATTCCGGTTGATTAGCCAATGCCAAAGGGCAGGCGATTCATTCATTTCGGCCCAAACGAATAGTTGTTTATGTAATTTATGGAGCCAATGAATTAGGAAGGGATGCTCTTGCACAATATCAGAAGAGGCATTGATGGCGTTAACTTGGGGTAAATTGCTAAAATTAATTCGTTTTAGACTGCCCACAATTAGAATTAAATATGCATCTGGCATAATTCTTCTAAAATGAAATAAACTAGCGGCTGAAAATGAGTGAATCATAATCCTTTTTTGCATATGGTATTTTTTAACTACCGCTGCTATCTTATCTTCTAATTCATAAGATGGGTCTAAGCTATGATCAATTTTTGTTTCTAAAACAAACTTAGTATTGGGCTTGTTTTGGTAGTGCTTAAATAATTCAGCTAGTGACATTACATGTTCGCCATTGTCATATCGCAGTTGTTTAAGTGCTGTAAAATTATTTTGTGATACAATTGCATGTGTATGAGTAACTCGAAAGAGGTCATCATCATGTGCAATGACCGGAACCCCATCTTTTGAAAGTTGGAGATCGAGTTCAACGTAATCGGCACCGGAATTAAAGGCAGAATCATCAGCCTGAATTGTTTCTTCAGGATATTTGATGGGATCGCCTCGGTGACCAACAACAGTAAAACCACTATTTAAGAAAAAAATTAAGCTAAAGAAAAAGGCCCAAACAAGCCGACTTTTAAAATTCATGTGTATACCTCCATCGCATACTTAACAATAGCATGGTTACACATTTTTTTCTATTTATAGTACGATTCTTTTATTAGTAGTCTTGACGTAGATTAGAATCTAAAGGATGAGATTTAATGGAACAATTGGACTTAATTGAAGAAGTTACCAGAAATGATGGCAGTCGTTATTATGAAATCTCCAATATTGATCAAAATGGGATTGCAGAATTGGCGGCAGATCATGGATTAATTAAAAAAGTTAGAATATTGCAGTTGAATATTCCACGGACTAAAGCTTTAGTTGTTTACGAAAAATATATTAATGATACATATGATTTGCAGACTTTGACTGATGAAAATGACTGGAAAAATCCTCAATGGGTAGAATGGGATAAGCCTAAAGGAAAAATCCTAGACGCGTATAATATGATCTTAAAAGCCAATCGAATTGGTTAGAAAGTGGCATAAAAAATGGAACAATTGCGAATTTTACATACCAATGATCTTCATTCACATTTTGAACATTTTCCTAAAATTGGGCGCTATTTGCAAAAAGCGCAAGCTGATAATTCAGTTGATGATGTGTATACCTTTGATGCAGGCGACTTTATGGATCGTTCACACCCATTGACTGATGCCACAGAAGGTCAAGCAAATATTAAGTTGATGAATGGCTTTAATTACGATGCAATTACCATTGGCAATAATGAGGGGATTTCTAATCCGCACTGGGTATTGGAGCATTTGTTTGATCATGCAAACTTTCCAACAGTTTTGGCAAATTTGCGTGAAGAAGATGAGTCGATGCCTAAGTGGGCAGTCGGGCATATGTTTATAACTACCCAAAAAAAGACCCGGATTGCCTTAATCGGATTGACTGCTGCTTATCCGATGACTTATGGTCCTAATCATTGGCATGTTAAAATGTTGGGCGATAGCATGGATCGAGAATTGGCTCAAATCGAAGGCAAATATGATGTATTAATTTTATTGACTCATGTTGGCTTAAAAATGGATCGCTGGTTGGCTAAACATTATCCGCAAATTAATTTAATTGTAGGTGGTCATAGTCACGATTTAATTGAGCATGGGGAAAAAGTTGGTCATACTTGGATTACGCAAACTGGTAAATGGGGCAATTATGTTGGTGATATTCAGATGCAGCTAGAGGATCATCATGTGGTTAAAATTGTGCCTAAGACTGTCCCTACAGCTTCGATGCCAGAAGAGCCAGGAGATAAGGTACTTATTCAAGACTACTATGATGAAGGAAAACGTCTTTTATCAGAACGTAAAGTCGCTAAACTGCCTGAGAAGTTTGCCGATGACAAGGTAGCGGCTGTTCAGGTTTCTCTTGATGCGATTGCTGATTTTGCTAAGACAGATTTGGCAATTTTGAGTTCAGGGTTATTCTTGACGCCATTTAAGAGCGGCGTGATTACCCAATATGATTTGCAAAAAGCATTACCACATCCCATGCATGTTGTGCGTTCGACCTTGAAAGGCAGTGACTTGTGGCGGCTGGTAATGGAGATTGAAAAGAATCGACACTATTTAGATCATTTTCCATTACAAGGAATGAGCTTTCGCGGTAAGATTTTTGGTCAAATGTATTACAAAGGAATTAAGGTTGATATACGTAGACGGATGGTTTATGTTAATGGGCATGAAATTGATCCGCAAAAAGAATATCGAATTGCCTGTTTAGACCACTATGTTTTGGTTCCATTTTTCCCAACTTTAGCAATTGTTGGTGATAATGAATTTTTATTTCCACAATTTTTACGTGAAGTTGTTGGCAACTACTTAGCCGAAAAATATCCTTTAACAGCGAGAAGTGAAACAGATGAGTGAAGAAAATAAATTTGAACAAGAGCAGCCACTTAGGCACCCATTAGCTGATGTGGTGCAAGATGGCAAGAGTATTAAAATTGGTGATCAACTGTATAGTTTGGTGGTCAATGAGCGGGATGCACTTGATTTAGAAACTTTGCGTAAAAAATATGATCCTTATCTTGATCAATATGATTACTTAGTAGGGGATGTTTCAAGTGAGCATTTACGCTTGAAAGGCTTTTATAAAGATGGGGCTAGGACAGCAATTGATAAAAAAGAAATGGCAATTGTTGACTATTTAACGGAATATTGTAATCCAGGTGGACCATATTTTATTTTGGAGTTAACCAATCCGCTTCATCATTATCAGCATCAGCGTACTAAATCGCGTCGACCACACGAACGTCGTGAACGTGATTTAGCTAAGAATGAGCGTTATCGTTCACGGCGGCGGTACAATCATCGCAAGAATGAAAATAATCCATTTAAAAAAAGGCGGGTTCACCAAACTAAGTTTAAGAAAAAGCAATCGATTGCGGTTAAAAAAGAATTTGGCCGGCATCATTCATTTATTATTAAGAAGAGAAAGGGAAACTAGTGAAAGATTACCGGGTATTTTTAATTGATTTAGATGGCACTGTTTATCGTGGTAAAGATACCGTTGAATCAGGAGTAAGATTTGTTCATCGCTTGGTTAAAGCAGGCAAAGATTATCTGTTTTTGACCAATAATACGACTAGAACACCACAAATGGTAGTTGATAAACTAAAAGGTCATGGGATTGAAACAGATACGGCTCATGTTTATACGCCAAGTATGGCTACTGCTAGCTATATTTTGCAAAAAGAAAACAAGTCAAAAATTGGCTTGTATATTATTGGTCAGATTGGCCTTTGGCGTGAATTATTGCAACATCCTGAATTTGAGCTCAATGAAGAAAATCCTGACTATGTAATTGTGGGGATGGATACTGATTTGACTTATCATAAGGTGCGCGTGGCCTCACGTGCAATTAGACGTGGTGCCACCTTTATTGGGACGAATGCTGATATGAATTTGCCAGCAGAAAATGAATTGATTCCTGGTAATGGCTCGCAATGCGCGTTTGTAGCTGCCGCAAGTGGAGTTGAGCCGTTATATATCGGCAAGCCCGAGTCAATCATTGTTAAAATGGCTCTGGAAAAAGTTGGCTATAGTAAAGAAGATGCCCTTTTAGTAGGAGATAATTACGATACTGACATCAAGGCTGGTTTCAATAGTGGAGTAGATCAATTGCTAACTTTGACAGGCGTAACAACCAAGGCAGATATTGCTGATAAACGTCAACCAACAATTTTGGTTAATAATCTAGATGAATTTGAATTATGATTACTAAAGATAATATTTTTTCGCTAACTTATCACTTTTTGTTTGCCGTTTCTAGCAGTGTCATTGGGGCTATTGTAGCAAGTTGGCCTTTATTATTTATTTTTATGATTGTGCAAAAGACATATGAGACGGTTCACATGTCTTTATTTAAGGTAATGCATAATTATAACCAGTTGATGTTTTATTTGCTCTGGCCTTTTAAAAAGCAGTTTAAAATGGATAATTTTCCCATCTCTGCAAATGCAGCAGAACATTTTGCAGAATGTAAGCATTTATTTATTTTGACAGTACTAGTTTTTAATATTTGCCTTATCCTGCACTTTGTTTTTAAGCAGCAAAGAAAGAAAATGATTCTTAGTTTGGATAAATCAGTAGCGCTTATTTTATTGCTATTGCCAATTATTATTTTTCCATTTGCAGTAACAAATTTTGATAGCTTTTTTGTGATCTTTCATCACATTTTATTTAATAATAGTGACTGGCTATTTGATCCTAATACGGATCCGATTATTAATGTGTTGACTGAAGGCTTTTTTGCATCTTGCTTTGCGATTGCGGGAGTCATTTACGAGTTATATTTTGCTGAAAAATTATTGCGCAAATAAAAAAGAGTTCCTTAGTGGAACTCTTTTTTGAGTGAAATTTTTTTCTTTAAAGCTACGATAGCAATTGGCACAACGGAAACTAAGATAATGGCAATCACGATCATTGAGAAGTGATCTTTGACAAATGGAATATTACCAAAGAAGAAACCAATTACTGTAAAGAGACTTGTCCAAAGTAGGCCACCTAAAACATTGTAAGTAAGAAATTTACCATAGTGCATTTTGCTGCCGCCAGAAATAAATGGTACAAAAGTACGAATAAATGGAATAAATCTCCCAATAACAATCGTAATTGCTCCGTGGCGTTCGAAGAATTTCTCAGCTGCTAAACGATTATTTTGATTAATTAATTTATTAAACCAATTATGTTTTTCACCAGTTCTGGCTGACCAGGCTCCAATTTCATAGTTAGCAGTATCACCAATTATGGCGGCTAGAGCAACTACAAGATAAACTAGCCAAATATTTAAGCTATATTTGGGATTGGCTGCCATGGCGCTTGCAGCGAAAATAAGTGAATCACCTGGAAGAAACGGAAAGATTACCAATCCAGTTTCGATAAAAATGATGGCAAAGAGAATTAAATATGACCAACCGCCAAACTGATTAACAATGGTTATTAAGTGGTCATCAATGTGTAAAATGAAATCAATTAAAGTCATGAAGCACTCCTAAAAACTAGTTGAATGAATGGTCAAAGTTTTTTCAGGGAAAAGATCGCGCATAATCGCCGTGATTGCAATTTGAGCTTCGCCAAATCCAAGTGCAATCAAGGGAACGCGTCCAGCATAAGTAACAACATCACCAGCTGCATAAATTCCAGGGATATTGGTTTGCATGCTTGAATTAACTTTAATTTGAGTCCCTGTCAAATCAATCCCCCATTTTTTAACGAAGCGGTTGTTGGCTTTAAAACCATAGGCTACAACAGCGTGATCTAACACAATATTTGTTAGATTGTCTTCTCCCATTTCTTTTAAGTTAACATCTAGATGATTATCAACTAAATTAATTTTTTTAGGAAGATAAGGAGTTAAAATTTCAACATTTTTTAAAGTCTTAAGCTTTTTAACATTAGATTCAAGACCGCGGAATTGGTTTCGTCGATGAATAAGTTTAACGTTAGCGTAATTTGCTAATTCTAAGGCTAGATCTAGCGCAGAATCACCACCGCCAAAAACGCCGACAGTTTGCCCTGCAAAGTCTTGGGGATTTTTAATAAAATAATGAATTCTCTTTTTTATGTTTTCACTCATTGAAAGGGGGAGCTCTTTAGGCTTAAAAGCTCCAGCTCCTGTGGCGATAAGTATGCTGCGGGATGCAACAAGATTATCAATAACGAAATAGTCGTCTTCTTTAGTAACTGTTTTTACTTTATGATTAGTTAAGATAGTTATTTCATTTGTTAATTTATGTTGCAAGTTCTTAATTAATTTAGCTCCAGTAATAGAATCATAAGCAGGAATATCCTTAATCTTTTTAAAAGGATAAAGCATTTGCGGTTGTCCGCCAGTTTCGGACAATGAGTCAAATAGTACAGTTTTTAAACCGTGAAGATGAGCAAAATGCGCAGCGAATAATCCAATAGGCCCTGCGCCGATTATAGTAAGATCAAATTTTCTAATTTTAATAACCCCCTCGAAATACTGATGTAACAACTTTAACATGAATTTTACAAATATTCATTTAAAAATTTGCTTGTCATAAATGAAATTATAAGGTATATTATTGAAGTCGCGTTTTTAAGTAGACGAGATATTTATTAATAAAAAAATGCTTGCAATTAAGTTTTAAGTATTATATATTAATAAAGTCGCGTTAAGGAATGCGGCAGAAGCTTATAAAAAGGCTTGTGAGGAAGAAAAAAGAAATAAAATTCAAAAAGTACTTGCAAAGTCATAAATAAGCTGGTAACATATTTAAATGTCGTCAGGCGAGAGCAAGAAAGCTTGAGTGAGACGACGAAAAAATAAATCAAAAAAGTTCTTGACA
>NZ_CANBCQ010000021.1 GCF_947367125.1 uncultured Lactobacillus sp. | reverse complement strand
GACGATCAAAACTCACTTAAGAATTTTGATCGTCCTATTATTATGGTCTAGGAGCTAGTTTTTTCCCAGACACTTTTGATTTTTAAACAATATCTTTCTTAGCCTTAATCCGAGCTAATTTCCAGCCGGTATCAAAATAGGTCTTGCGCGTTTGACGCAAATTATCATAATCACTCTCCAAGCTATCAATTGCGTCTTGCAGCTGCTTATTTTGCTTTCTGATCTCATTTAACTCTGGATCATTAATCACGCCCTTAAGATGAACTTGCGCGGCCAAATAGCGGCGGCGATGCTCGAATTCTTCTTTTAACGTGCCCAAGGCATTTTCATATCTAACTAGCTTCTTATTGATCCCTGCAATTTCATTATTTAACTTAATAAAGAGTTCGTATGGCATATCCGACTTAATTCGGTTGCATTCAGCACAAGACAAGGTTAAGTTATCTAGATCATTATTATGACTGAGCGACACTGGATCCTTATGATCGACGCTACGTCCGCGTCTGCCACAATATTGACAGCGATATTTATATTTAGCCCGAATTCGCTCGCGATCAATATAGTCAACTTCATTTAATTGAAAATCAACTTCTAGTCCCATTCCCTTTAAGTTTCGCGCAAAAGTAACTCCTTGGTCTGGCACATAATTGATCTTGCCATCTTCACTTTTAATTATTGCTAGGTTTAAATCAGACCGCTTAATTTGGGACTTGGCAATTTCATTGCCATCATAATCTTGTAAAAAGGCCTCATATTTTTTGCGGTCTTTTTTATTTTTAACTAGCCAATCAGCCTGCTTTAATTTACCTTTTTCTTTGCCAACATAGGTATACAGCAAGCTTTGCGCAAAAGTCGCTACTGCATCATTAGCATAATCCGCCGCATTTAAGCCGCGCGTTACGCAAATATCACAGATGCTCAGCAATTTTGGATTCATCAATCCTTCTTGCTTAAAATGCAAAGAGTCCATGCGTAAACCGCATGAACTACATAGAAACTTCACTTATTCATCATCCCCTAACAATAGAATGCTAAAAGCTATCCGTTGCATTTTATCTTTACCAGCAAAATCGCCCTTAAACAAGTCTGGCAAAATATGCTTAATAAAGTATTGCACGCAAACTAGATCATCAAACTTCTTAATTGTTTCCAAGCTTTCTTTAAACATCTGCATATAGACAGGGTTAGGATTGCCTAATTCAATTTCGCCATATGCTTCATAAAGCAAGTCTAGTTTATCGCAAACAGATAAAATTTTGCCTTCTAAAGTATCATCTTTGCCTTCTGATAGACGCTTTTTATAAATCTCCTGAAATTCTTCAGGAATCTCATCTTTAATAAATTTATGCGTCATGGTTTCTTCAACATCGCCAATCATTTTTCTAAGCTGAGGAGTCGCATATTTAACTGGCGTCTTGATATCACCGATAAAGCGTTCAGTATAATCGTGATTCAAGCTCTTTTCATATAAAGCCTTCCAGTTGATCTTCTTTTTACCCTTCACTTCTTCAATATCTCCCATCATTTGTGCTAATTCCGCTGTTCTGAAGCAGTGGTCAGCTACTGAGTGGTGATGATACTTGAAGTAGCCCGGTGCTCGATCAATTGACTCTAAACTGTTAAATCCTTGAATATATGCATTTAATCCCATTTTTTTATCCTCCTCATTTTTCTTAAAATTTTTACTATGTTATCAAAGATTGATTTTCAATGCAAATAAAAAGAGGCCTTTGCCTCTTAAAATCTATGCGCCGGTGTCAGTATCGTTGCCATCGTCGTTAGTGCTGCATCATAGTAATTATTTTTAGGTAATTTTTTAGCAAAAATATATTGCTGCGAAGCAAACAAATTATCATAGCCTTGATTGCGATTTTCATTCACCGCAATATAAATTGGCACGCTAAAGCTAGCTGATTGATAATTATTGACCGGCTTGCCTTTTAAAGTATAGCCTGCTGTAATTGTATTTTGCTTGCTAAAAAATTTAAGCAAGCGATGTACGGTATTCTTTGCTAATTTATCCTTACTAAATGCTAAATCCATTGGCACCCGGCAAGCATTGGCATAATAATCACCATCATATCGATCAGTGGTAACCCTTCCTTTAACTGGCTTAGCATCTTTTGCTGTCAGCCAGGCAAAGTCTGGAACTAGGCCACTCTTATGCTGGTGACTCAACTGATTGAGCCGCTTGAGCATAGTTTTTTTAATTAAGAGCCACCGCGAATCATTGCTTTCACGATAAAATTGATCAAACATTGTCGGCAATACATCTGAAGTCCGCATTAAATTATAATACTTCGACTTAGAATCGGCCCAATTGCCCACCGTTAAAGCGTGCGTTGTCGGATTATATTCATAACGCAAAATATCGGCAATTAATTTTTGCCCTTGCCGCTGATATGCTGGATTTTTCCATCTTTTAGCCGCTAAAAACAAATCTTGAGCAATAAATAAGTCCCCATCAGTAGCGCTATTGCGTTCACTGCTCCATTTTCCATTTTTCTTTGTTTGCCGCCAAGCCATCAATTGCGTATTACGATCCCGGTGTTTTAAATAATACTGCACTAGCTTAGCAAAGTTGCTTTCTTTAAATGCTGGATCATGCGCCGCAATAAACATCCCATATCCTTGGCCTTCAGATAAAACCGTCACTTGTTCCTGCTTAGGCGTGGTATTAATATAGGCAAGATTCTTTTCTTCAACTACATAATTTTTATGCCAAGAATGTAGAAAAGAATTACGCACCGCTGAATTATTATCTGCTCTGATATAGATCATAATGCCGGTAAATGCAATCGTTACGAGTAAAAATCCTAGTAGCATCCATCTTTTTTTCATCTCATCACCTAATCCGCAAATCTCTTAGTCTTAACCCATTTAGTACTATCACGATGAAAAACGCGATCTAGCATTACTGAAGTAACCGCATGAATTGATACAATGATGAACAATTGCGAATAAGTAAAATATGATGCTAAGGCCAGCCAAATCTGTTCGTTAGTTGCCTGCCCATATTGCGTAGTCATCGCTAGGTTAATTTGCAAAATATAAAGCAAAACCATCAATAGCCAATTAAAGAGCAGAATTTGAGCTAATAAAATATTACTCCGCGAAATTGTAAATGGTATTACTACTGCAGGATTCCAAAGATGGACGATTAAGGCAATCAAATTAGAAAAAAAGATCAGATCTGATAAAACAATCGCCAAATTAAACCAGAAAAAAGTGCAGGAATAATAGACAGTCTCTAATTTAACCCGCCAGTTGCTTTTATCAAAAAGATGGCAAAAATTATTGATCACCACTTCATAGTTACCTTTAGCCCAACGCAAGCGCTGGAAATAATAATCTTTTAAGCGTTCTGGTTCTTGCTGGAAGGCTTCAGAATTATAGGCTAAGGCAATCAAACTACCTGAGCCCATAATTTTAAAAGAAATATCAGTATCTTCGGTCAAAGCGCCATTGCGCCAGCCGCCAATTGATCTGACATAATCAGTATTAATAATATAGTTAGTCCCTGGAATACGACCAATCTTAAATAATTGCCAGATACCGCAGTGTTGAATTCGCTGAGTAACAACAATTTCCTGATTGATACACTTAGTTAAAAAATTCTGCCGCGCATTTCTCGTCTTATTGCGACCAAAAGCAGCCTTATATCTTACCGGATTTTCCAAAATCTTTTTAATTAAAAAATACAAAGCATTTTCTTCTGGCATCGCATCTGCATCATATACACCAAGGTATTCTCCTTGGGCAATCTTCAAAGCATCATTTAATACACCAGCTTTGCCACCACTACCTGTTCGTTCAATTACTTGAACATTGATTTTCCGTTCAGGATATTGCTTGATTATTTCCCGGGCAATTTTAGCAGTATCATCAGTACAATTATCAGCATAGATTAAAATTTGTAACTTATCAGCCGGATAATTCAAATTTAAAATTGCCTGCGTAGTTTTACTAATAACTAATTCTTCATTATGAGCTGGTACAACTAACGTAACTTTTGGGTAACGCTTAAGTGGCGTGATTTTAACTAAGAGCTTGCTGTGCTTTAACCAAAAGAAAACTGCACCACTTAAGGTAACTAGAGACATCAACAAAGAAAGCCAAATCGAAATTAACGTTAAAATTTGTAATGCTTCACTCATTTTTCGTCTTTTTTCCTTTTTTATTGATTACCGTATTTTCAACATTAAAGTAAATGACAAACGCACAAATAAACATAACTATGAAAGCAAGTAAAAAGATGCCTGAAATGCTTAAAGCTAAGAAATAAAACCAATTAGTCATTTGCTCCATCCTTTAAATATTCAACAATTAAGTCAGTTTCCAATTCGCGGTCCAAATGTTTTGCAATCACATTTGGATCTGTAAAACGATCCACGTTTGTTTCATCAATTCGTTGACTCGTCCATTTCAAGCCTCCGGGAAGATCATCTTGCACTTCTTTTAATTCCGCAATTGTCTCCTGATTAATCTGCTTGATAATGTCATCTCTTAATTCAGGCGAAATAATAAAAAAAGTGGCATCTCCTAAATAAAAGAGTTCCTCAGCTGCTAATCTTCTCTTTTTTAAGATATCAGCTAATTTTTCTAAATACTGCGCGTGCTCTTCTGGATGAAGTTGAGCAAACTGTTCGTGGTTAGCCCAACGCAACATTGATACATGCATCCACAAATGTAATTGTGGCCGTTCTTTAATATTACTAATTACTTTTAAATAAATTTTATTAGCAGTGTAACGTGTCTGCATTTTTAGAGTGCCATTGTAGCGTTTAAAGTAATTGCGAATATCTTGCCGATTTTTACTAATAAAACGCCAATCTAGGACATAATAGCGCAACACCGTTAAAAGCCCTGTCTCTATCGGAAAAGCTACCACTAAAAACCACTTTGCTTCTGTAGGAATTACGACATAGCCCAACACTAAAAAGCCCGCTGCAATCGTCGTTAACAAAATTATCAGCCAGCTAACCATTACATTAGGCAACAATAATCCCGTCATAATAGCTAAAATTAGAATTAAAAATAAGCCATTGACGATATTTGCCGAATATTCTCCCACTTGAAAAACAGCAATTATTGGAAAAAGTATTGCTGCAACGAGATCTAAATAGATCAAAATATTGTATTTATTATTCTCATTCATATATCTAACTATCTATATCCTATATATTATTTATAAAAACATAAGTTAAATTATATTCAAAAATCTTTTTATGTCCATGTGCTAAATTAATTTTTTCAGTAAGCACAAAAAAAGCTAGAAGCGTCAGCTCCTAGCTTTTATTTCAATATTATTAAAGACTACTTGTTTTCGTCTTTTGCGGCCTTGTTCAAGAAAGCAACAACTGCTGCTACGTGAGCAACACGCTTCTTTGCGTTTCTCTTGTTCTTAGGTCTTTGGTTTGGTTCACAACCAGTGTTGTAATTTTCACCTTTACGCATATGCTATACTTCCTTTCAGATTTTCGAAAATCTAGTATAGTTTACCATGTCCAGCCCTTCAGATCAAGTCTTCATGCAGATTCAAAATTTTTCGACAGATGCAGGACAACAATATAATTTAAGATTCGCGTAGCATAACTAGCATCCTTTTGGAAACTTTTAATTGCCTTTTTAGCTAAATCAACTCGATCAGTAATTAAGCCATCAACTTGTTGATACATCATCTTCTTCATTAATTTTTCGTCATTAACTGTCCAGGCATAAACAGGACGATCCTGCAAATGGGCTTGCCAAATAAAGTCTGAATTCAAGGTAGAATATTCCATTGAATATCCACTAGCAACACTTTGCGGATAAATAAAATTATAAGGTTGAATGTAAAAGACAACCAAACGTGGATTAATTAAGTGCAATCCTTCAACCACGCGATAGTCGAGTGATTGTACTTGATACGCATTTTTGAGAATCGTTTTGCCATATTTTTGATTAAAGCGCTGCAGCATTTTCTTCGAATCTTTAGCCGTCGTTTTAATTTCAATTAGCAGTTTTTGATGCAGTCTTTTGGCTTCCTCAAGATATTGATCAAAGCTAACTAACTTAGCATGATAGCCGTCTTCTTTGGCAGTTAACTTTTCTAATTGCCGTAAAGTTAAATCATTCGGGGCTTTATTAACTCCCGTTAGCTTCAATAAATTCTCATCATGAATTACGATAAATTTTTTATCCTTAGTTTCATGAACATCAATTTCAACGTAGTCTGGCTTTTCCTTAGCCGTTTTTCTTAATGCCTGTAACGTGTTTTGTACGCCATTTTTATCATCAACGCCGCGATGAGAAATAATTACTGGCGCTTTAGCATTTACACTAGTCAAATATAAATAATTGGTGGATATTGCATTAATCATTACTAGTACAAACACAACTAATGTACTTAGAATTATCTTTTTAGTTTTACCTGTTTGACTTATCTTTTCTTGCCTTAAAGCTTTCAAAATAATAGATAAGCCCAGTACACTAACATAGACTAACGCTACTTCACTAATAATTTGAACAAGCGAAAGATTGATAATGGCTGCAATTAACGGACATTTCCCAGGTAATAAATCAACTAATAGCTGCAGGCAATACATTGCTAAATAGAAAATTGTCATGACTGCTGCAGATAAAACGGCTAAAACAATAATCCTCCAGCAAATCGTCCGCCAACGGTAGTGCGCCGTTAATCGCCAACTTCTTTTTACTGCTTGCGCTGACTTTAAGTGGTCAAAAACGATGATGGGGAAAGCAAATACTAGCCTTGCACCAAGGATCAAAGCGGCTAAATAAAATGCAATCAAAACAGCTAACAAGATTGGCGTTCTCGTCAGATAATCCAAGATAAATTCTGAAATCTGCACTTTGCTTAAAAGTGGTGTTCTAAAGATGACATCGGCTAACGGTACTACCAATAAAAAATAGAGCATCAAGATAAAAAGCGTGCCCAAACGAATTTTTTTGATATTTTGCCAAGTTTGAATAAAACTATTTTTCCACGTAAAAACTTGATGCTTAATATCCCAAACGCCATGAAGTAAATAGGCTAATTGCGCATACAAGATTACTAATAAAAGCAGCAACTCAATTATCAAAATTAAAAAGGCAACCGTATGCGTCGTAATGATCGTCACTACATTTTGATAAGATACGAACGGAATAGCACTAGCCTGCAAAACAAAGGTTGTAATATAGCGAAAAAATGGAATAACAATAAATTGATTAAATAAACCTAATCCCATAAAAAGTAGCAGATACCGCAGCCAATTTTGGCAAAATTCACGACTACCTGCTTTTATTTCTTTGACAAAAGTCATTGTTCTTCCCCCCTTACATTGAAATCACTTTCTTAATTCTATACTAAAAAAGGACGAGGTCATTCCCTCGTCCCTATGATTAATTTTATTTTTTAACATTGACCGCCGTTTTTTAGATCATCAGCAGTAATTGCTTCAGGTTCATATTGGGTAACGGTCATCCCACCATCAATAATGCCGCTGTCTGAAGATAAACTCAAAGTTGAGTTGCGCGCATTTACCACTAGACCTGGTTCAAAGAAAGTTGTTTCCGGCTGAGCAGTATACAAGTCAAGACCAGCATTATTTTCGATTGAAATATTATACTTAGGATCTTTTTCAGCAAGGATTACAAATTGGAAGCTGTCGCCAATAGTACAAGTGCCGCCTTTTTTAGAATACTTGGTTGAACCATCATCTAAAGCCAAGATGACAATTTGGTGATCTGCATCTATCTTGCTTTTAATCATTTCTGCGGCATCTGGTTTAATATTGATTGAAATTGCATTCTCTGTCATTTTGTTTCCTCGTTTCAATCTAAATTTGATTAATTTACTTATTTAAATATAGCACGACTAGTTCCAACTAACTAAAAATATGCTCGAAAATGCCGCTAATCTTGATATTTTTAAAATTTATCATTGCATGCAACCACAAAAAGGCTCAAAATGGTACATAGGGTTTTTAGACGATTGTAATACGTAAGGGGGACCTTTTATGACCGTCTTAAAGAATATTGCTAAAGATAGAATTTTACAGATTACTGTGATCATTACAGTAGTCAGTCTTTTTTTTGCTAGACCGCGGTTTGCGGACATTAACTTCCATACATTATGGTCTGTTGCCGCGATGTTAACGATTATCCAGATCTATGCATACTTGCATGTTCTGGATGTTTTAGCGTACAAGCTTACAAGTATTGCCGATAATACGCGTAAGTTGAACACGCTGTTTTCGTTGTTGGCTGTCATTTCGGGGATGTTTTTAGGTAATGACATTACTGCATTGACCTTGATCCCACTGTATTTAAATATTGCTAAGCGTTATAAATTGCCACAGATTTTGCCTGTTACCTTGATTGGGATGGGCGCAAATATTGGGGCAGCATTTACGCCTTGGGGCAACCCTCACAATATTTTCTTAGTCAGCCGCTTTGATGTCAGCCCATTAAAATTTTTCGAATGGTCTGTACCTTATCTAGTAGTTTCAATGCTAATCATGGGATTAGTCTTTCTGTTTATTCCTAAAGAAGAAATTCCGGTGCAAAAAGCTGAGCCAATCAAGATCAGCTGGCGCCCGACGCTGATAACTACTGCTGTCTTTATTTTCTTCTTCTTTGGTGTTTTCAGAACCATTGATATTATTTGGCCAATGTTGGCATCAATCGCATTAGCCCTCGCAATTAATCCTCGGATTATGCTTAAAATTGACTACGCCTTACTTCTTACCTTTACTGGTTTCTTCATCTTCATCAGCGATATCCAACAAATCCCTGTTATCGTAAATCTAATCCATGGTACTGTTTATTCCGAAATTTCAACTTACTTCGCTTCAATTATCTCCAGTCAGGTAATGAGTAACGTACCATCAACCATTTTAGTTGGTAAATTTACTACTTATGCTCAAGCATTATTCTTGGGTTCAAACATTGGTGGTTTTGGTTCAGCCATTGGCTCAATGGCCAACATGTTAGTTCTTAAGACTTTCAATCAACACGGCAGCGTAAGCAAGAAGAAATTCTTCATTCAATGGACCATTATGCAGTTTGCTGGTTTGATTATTTTAACTGCAGTCGGATTATTACTATTAATCTTCAGAATTTAATATTTTTTGTTAAGAATGTCGCTTTGGCATTCTTTTTCATTGCCCAAGAAATTCGAAAACGATAAAATTAAATAAATATTTATGGAGGAAAAAACTATGTCACCATTAATTTGGATCATTATCGCCATTATTGTTTTAATCGTGGCTATTTATATCGTAACTTATAACGGTTTGCAAAGAGCAAAAGTCTACGCCGAAGAAGCTTGGAGTCAAATTGACGTTCAACTTAAGCGTCGGAATGACTTAATCCCTAACTTGGTTGAAACCACCAAGGGCTATGCCAAGCATGAAAAATCAACTTTTGAGGAAGTAGTCAACTTGCGTAATCAATTGATTAACGTGCCTCAAGGCAACCATGAAGAAGCAATGAAGCTTTCTAACCAAATTACCGATTCTTTGAAGTCAATTTTTGCCTTGGCTGAAGCCTACCCAGACTTGAAAGCTAACCAAAACTTCTTGAAACTACAAGAAGAATTGACTAACACAGAAAACAAGATTGCTTACTCTCGTCAGCTTTACAACTCAACTGTAGCAACATATGATCAAAAATTGCTTACTTTCCCATCCAACATTGTTGCCAAGTGGCACCACTTTACTAAGATTAACTACTTAGAAACTCCTAGTGAAGAAAAGAATGTGCCCCAAGTTAAGTTTTAATTTTAAGGAAGTTTAACCATGCTTTACCAACAAATTGCCCGTAATAAGCGCAAAACAGCGTTAATTATGTTCATCTTTTTGGTGATCTTAGGTTTAGTTGGTGCGGGAATCGGTTATCTTTGGAGCAACAATCCCACTAGTGGAATTATCATTGCCTTGATCGGTAGTTTGATCTACTTGTTTATTATGTGGCAGAATCCAGCCAATATGATTATGAGCTTGAATCATGCGCAAGAAATCCATGAGGCTGATAATCCCGAATTGTGGCATATTGTAGAAGATATGGCCATGGTAGCTCAGGTCCCAATGCCCCGGGTCTATATTATTCCTGACCCCAGCCCCAATGCCTTTGCGACTGGGCGAGACCCTGAACATAGCGCAGTAGCAGTTACTCAAGGAATCTTGGAACTACTTGATCGAGAAGAACTCGAAGGCGTCTTAGGACATGAATTATCACACGTGAAAAACTACGATATCCTATTATCAACGATTGCCGTAGTATTAGTTGGCGTCATTTCTTTTATCTCTAATATGGCATCCAACATTTGGTTCTGGGGCGGCGTACGCAGTGATGACGATGATGACCGTGACAGTAATGCTTTAGCCATGATTTTTAAAGTGGTTGCCTTGGTCTTTGTGTTGATCTTAGGCCCACTTTCTGCATCCCTAGCCCAAATGGCTTTATCGCGTAACCGTGAATACCTAGCTGATGCATCTTCAGTTAAATTAACGCGTAACCCGCAAGGGCTAATTTCTGCTTTGCGCAAAATTGAAAATAGTCAGCCAATGAAAGTTGCTGACAGAAGTAGTGCCGGCTTATATATTGAAAATCCATTCCACAATCACGGTTTGACGCACTTGTTCGATACTCACCCACCAACAGCAGACCGCATTAAACGCTTAGAAAATATGTAAAAAGCAACCAATTCACTTATTTAACAGTGTATTGATTGCTTTTTTTATAGTTAAAAATACAGCCAAATATTAATATTAGAAATTTTTAACAGTATGATGTATGGAACTACTTGAACAATTGATGCATAATATCATCAAATTCAAACTCAGTAACATTTTGATGGGTACAAAAAATACTCAAACTGCTAGCTGGCGTAATCTTACCATGATACCTCTTCTCTCTAGCCAAATGACGTGCTCTTCCTTCAATAAGTTTTTCAAAATTTAAAACAATATTATTCATAGTACAAACTCCTCATATTATAACGGTAACCAGCAAAATTCATCAGATTGATCTACACATTTAAGTAACGTTAATAGTCCAGCACTGCCATATGAAAAATTAATGCTTAATTTATAACCATATTTACCAGGAACCATAATTTCATCACCATTTGCAATCAAATATTGATTCATCGCATCTAATGAATAATTCAACATAGTATCATCACCATCTTTAGCTATAGCACTAGCTAAAGGTAGGACCCCACTATAGCCGGATATTAACGTCTCCATGTATGTACAGTAAGTAAAGCAAGAATTTTTCAATTTATCAAATAATGGTTGATACTGGTGCTTAAATGCTTCATCTTCTCTCATAAACTTATGCATTAATAAAGTTAACCCAAAAGTTCCATCTTCTAAATATGGTATTAATCTTTCAAAACCACGTGAGTTATCGGTTATAGCTAAATTATTTTTACCTTCAGAGCGCTTTTGCAAGATACTAATAAGCATTTCTTTTGCCTTTTTTCTTTTGCCTACGCTCCAAAGTAAATAGCTTACTCCACCCCAACCAGTTAATAATCCTATATCCTCTTTTTCAAAATTACTAAAATCTACTTTATCCCATCTTTTTAGCAGCACATCAATAATTTTGTTAGTAAGATCAGGATATTTATTTCTTAAAGTTAATGCTATTCCACTTAATCCTGTTGCCAGCGAATTATTTCCAATAGTTAAATCTACCTTTTTAGAAATAAGATCAATTAAGTAATCAGACAGATCAATATAATTTAAATTTTTTAAAACATTGGCAAGTCCGCTAAGACCATCAAATAGACCTACAGTTTGAGTTTCTTTAGCAACACTAATAATTTTATTTTTATTGCTTATAATCCAATTACTAATTTTTGAACTATAATCCCCCTTATTGCCCATAGCCCATAAAACACCTGCAGCACCGCTAGATAAATTTAATAAACTAACAGACGGATCGTCATTTTTATCAATTAATCCAGGAACTAAATTTAATCCATTAAAATTCAAATGTTTGAATATTCCCTTAGTTAAACCGAATTTGAAATAGTCAACAGTATGATCACTCAATTCTTTCTTAGGAACTGTCATGAACTCCTTCAAAAAAATTGGTTTCTGTGTATTTATTTCGATATCAAATTCATTTAAGAATTTAACAATATCTTTACCAAAATAATTGCCAATCCATCTTCTATGTTCATGAATTATCCCAGGAGCTAAGTCAGCTACTGGAATAATTGGCAAAAATAAATAGTAGGCTATTCGCATTACAGCAAAGTCGTCAGCTTCTTTGAATGTTTTTACTCCTGTCGATACAAAACCGGTTGTAGTTAATCCAGGGTTATACTTTTGATACACTAATCCTGCGTTTTCTAAATCAATTAACCTAACCTTGTTATCCGCAGTAACTAGTACATTGCTTAAAGAAAGGTCGCCTATAGCTATCCCACGGCTATGAACTTCTGCAACAACTCGTTTCAACTGACACAAAATGTCTTTAATCTTTGCTTTGTACCTATTTCTTTTTTTAGAATCTCCAAGAACAAAAGGAAATTCCGTCGGCAATAGTTCTTCCAAACTCTGCCCTTCAATATATTCCTCAACTAAAAAGTGATGTCTCCAAGAAGTAAAATCTGTATAATAATTTACCACAGCAGATACATCTGACAGCTTTTTTAAAATTTTCGCCTCATTTTCTACTCTTGTAAAGCCATCTCTTTGATTGGCATCTAAGCCCGCCTGCTGTCTCCCTTCTTTTAAGACAACTTTAATATTGTTTTTCAAAGCTAAATATACACCACCCGCATTGCTAAAGTGCAAAGCAGATTCTACTTTATAATCCGATAAAGGTAAAAAAACTTTGGGATTAGGAAAAGTATTTTGTTCAAAAATAGGTTGATTTTTAACAAAATCAGGCTTTTGATAATATGGCATTCGTCTATCTACACATTTTTGTCCTTTGGGATTATAAATAGCAGGTAGTCTTTTCCCATCAGAGGAGATGATATAAATGGGCTTAAAGCCACCATATCGAAAATATACATTACTCTCTTGCCAATTTTGATCACTCAGTATATATGGGCCTAAATCAAAATTTTGAGTCAACTTTTTCATTTGTACTAGCAAGTACTCAAACTCCTCATCATTGCGCGGATAAATGGTAATAAACTTTCCACTTTCACTACGATTAGCATATTTTGAATTAGAATATATTAATTGACCTATATTCACTACAAATTTAAAAGAGATTTTTTTCTTAATTAACCACGGCGTTACAGCATCTAGTACTGCTTGGGCTTGAGTAATTATTGCACTAATGTGAATTTTCCATCCCTGAACAGGTAATTTATCAGGTTGATAAATTACATAATGCCAATATCCTGTACTTTTATTAATCCATAAGGAATTCGGCTTCTCTTTCAAAACAAAAGGGTGTGTTTTTATTTTAAGCTTATTGGTATAAAACAAAGTATCCCTATCTCTAGCTGCATTCAAATAAGCTATTTGGTCTTCCAGCATTTTTCTTATCCTCTTTCCCTAAGTTGCTGCTCCTGCACATAGCGTCGATAATCTGAAACTTTTTTGAATAATTCATCATGAGTTCCATTAGCTATAATTGTCTTATCCTTAAGAAAATAAATCTTATCGCTGTTGGCTATAGTAGATAATCTATGAGCAATAGTAATAATTCCACAATTCTTAACTTGCGTTAGTTTATCCAATGCAGTAGTAATTATCTTTTCCGTATCTGAATCTAAACTAGAAGTTGCTTCATCTAAAATTAAAAATTTAAAATTACGGAGATAAGCACGAGCAATCTGAAGCCGTTGTCTTTGACCTCCCGAAAACTTACTACCCTCTTCACCGATCAAATTGTCCAATCCCTTAGGTAATTGAGAAACATAGTCTTTTAATTGAACCATTGCTAATGCATTCCATAATTCATTATCTGTAACTTTTTTGTTTAAGCCTAATGTCAAATTAGTGCGAATACTCCCAGACAAAATCGAATTCTCTTGCAATACCACACTAAAGAACTCGCGCCAGTGTTGTATGCTGAAATCTAAATAAGATTCGCCATTTAAACTAATGCTTCCTTGATTAATCGGATATAAACGAGTGATTACATTAACTAAGGTACTCTTTCCAGCACCAGTAGCGCCAACTAGTGCTATTTTTTCGCCACTTTTAACTTCTAAATTAATATTTTTTAATATCGGAGTCGATGCATAAGCAAAGCCAACATCTCTAAGTTGCAATAAACCTCCTGAATGGTCAATCATTGGATCGATTGAATACATTTTTCTTTCGTCTTCTTCATTAATAATCTCTCTCACTTTTTGAGTTGCACCCAACATTTGCTTTTTGTCAGAATAAAATGTTGCAACCTCATTAATAGGACCAATAATTTGAAAGAAATACATCATGAATGCACCTAATGTTCCTGTTGAGAGATCACCATTTCTAACTCTTATAGCGCCATAAAGTATAATTACTAATATTAAGCAAAACGAAAGCATTGACTGCAATGGACCGATAATTGCAAATATACGATCTGATTTAAGCGACAAATTAAATAAATTATTAACTTCAGCTGTAATTTCACTAATCAAATCATTCTCTGCTCTATTTACTTTAATTGTCTTAATATTTTTAATGCCTTCACTAGTTATTCCAGTCAAAGTACCTAGACTATTCTGCGTTTGATTAGCAATTTTTTCACTAATTTTCCCTAGTGGTATAGCTACCATCGCATCTATCGGAAAGACCAACAACATTAAAATAGTTAATTTCCAGTCTAAGAAAAGGGCAATAATTATAGTACCTAAAATAGTAATTATCCCTGTAACCGTAGTAGGAATCGTTGATGTTAAAAAATTTCTTAAAACATTTACATCATTAATGATTCTACTGGTTAAATTCCCACTGATCTGCTGATCAAAGTACTTTTGCGGTAATTGAAATACTTTTTTTTGTAGCAATAACCGCATACGACGAACTTGTCTATCGCCTTCACTACTAATTAAATAATCACTCATAGTACTTACTACTAAGTTAAGAACCATTATGATTAGACCTAGAATCAATACTTTTTTAGAAATACCAGACCAAATAAATCGTTTCAAATTAATAAACCGACGAACAAGTAGAGGAATATATAGATTTAGCAGGCTAGCCACTACGCTTAAAAAAATGCCTCCAACTAGTCGTGGCGTGATCTTTAAAAGTTTCATTATTAAAACAACTGATTGTGACTTTTAGGACACATAATACTAATATGACTATTTGAATTTTTCCAATTCCACTTTTTGTTTGTTGTTTTACCCAACTTTTCAAAAGCTTTACTTAATTCTTTTTCAATCATTAAAATATAATTTTCCATTTTCTTCCTCTGTATCTAGTAAAAAAGGATTAGATCCTTCTAATCTAATCCTTTATAAATGAAGCCACTTAAAACTATTGTGATCACAAAGAACGCTAATGTTGCTATGGTAGCTTCCACCTCGTCCATGGTGCTTTGGTTTGGCATAAAGACTCGTTGTAATACCTTGTAATCCCAACGCAGGATTACTATTCTCTGGTTGAAAACTCTGAGTATCTGTATTCATAATTAATACCTCCTTAAAAACGTTACATTAACTTTATACATCATGCTATTTACTTCAATTAAATATTTTTTTGAGCGTTTAAAATCTTTAGTTAAACGTTAAATTGCAGAAATACATTCTAATTAGGTGTAAGATTATTTAGATCTAATATTCCATTTAGCTTTAATTAAGGAAGTAACGACAATGAAAGATTTTTTAAGCCATATCGCCTTTAATCCATATATTTTCTCATTATGCTTAACTTTTGCAATTATTCGCTTAAATAAACTAGATTTTCTTTTATACCCTATTCTTTTTATTCCGGTATTAATTAATTACCAATATGTATTAGTTTTTATCCTTATCGTACAGTTCATTTTTCAAGTTTTTACTCGCAACAATATAAAA
This sequence comes from uncultured Lactobacillus sp., assembly GCF_947367125.1. GTDB lineage: Bacteria > Bacillota > Bacilli > Lactobacillales > Lactobacillaceae > Lactobacillus. The sequence goes on along the minus strand of NZ_CANBCQ010000021.1, from coordinate 27,261 downwards.
ATTCTAAAAAGACTATTTGTTTACTACCTTGTCTTAATCCTCTACCCCATCTTAGGTGAATTACTCGGATGGATTATTCAATTACTTTCATACTTTATATTACATAAACCACTTGATTACTTAATTTTAAATTTAGTCTGCTTCATACCAGAAATAATTATTTGCATTTTTCTACATCATCTAAAAGAGCAAGCTTCTTTTAAACTTATAAAAATTGATTCTGACATTGAATATAATCCCCATTTTTTAAATCTATTAGTATGGATCGTCTGGATTTTTAACATTGTTACTTATGCAATTTGGTCAATAATTGAATTGACCAATATTAAACCTATCGTAGAATTAGCACTAATGACTATAGTGCTTCTTATTATCGTTATTCTATTCTTTAATCTATATAGGACTATTCAAGAAAATCAAAAAATCATTGCAACGCGCATTCAAAACGCAGAGATAGAACAAATTCAGGAATATTCCTCTCGTTTAGAAAACGCAAATATCACTTTACGAAAAGCTCGCCATGATTATAAAAATAATCTTCTTTCATTAAATGGATATTTATTAACAAATGATGTGGTTGGTGCTGAAAAATATCTTGCAGAATTAGTAAACGATAATAATCGTTTACAAGAAGCTACTAAATCAATGACCTTAGAACTCTCTAATTTAAGAATAAAAGAACTAAAATACTTGATTATCGATAAATTACAACAAGCTCAAGACAAAGGTATACATACCAAAGTCGAAATTAACAAATTAATTGACGCTTTTCCTACAAATATCGTTAGTATCATTCGATGTATTGGAATTTTTTTAGACAATGCCATTGAAGCATGCCAGTATCAAAAAGATGCTGAAATTCACGTCTTAATTACTAAATATTCTGGCAGCAATTATTCTTTAATTGTCCAAAATACCATTACAAATATTGTTAATATTTCTGAAATACTAAAACCTACTATAACTAATAAACGTAATCACGAAGGATTAGGACTTGATAATGTTAATGAGATAGTAAATAACGATCCATACTTATCTTTAGAAATTGAACAAAATTTAAAAGAAATATCATTCGAATTGATAATTCAGAAAGGATAGAAATAATTAATATGTTAAATATCATAATTTTGGAAGATAACACAAATGAAAGAAAGCTCATTCAAAAAATTATTGAAAACAGAATTTTGATAAATTCAACTCCCCATTCATACTCTGCTAAAGTTGTACTAAGTACTGGCGATCCACAAACTGTTTTAACTTATGTTAAAGAACACAAGGATTGTAACTTTCTAGCTTTCTTAGATATCGATTTAAAAACTACTTTAGATGGAATTGAAGTAGCTAGTAGAATTCGAAATATGGGAATATTTAGTCAAATAGTATTTGTTACAGCGGATGCTACAGCTTTACGTCTAACTATAGAACGACATGTTGAGCCACTAGATTACATTACTAAAGATATTAGTCTCGAACATATTCAGCAAAAAATATATGAAACCGTTGATACAGCATACCAACGATATCGTTTTACAATGAAATCGGCTACTCATATCAATTACTTTACCTATAGTAAAATTCGAAATTTTATTGAAAAAATCCCATTAGATCAGATCTATTATATAAGCATCCAACAAAAGAAATATAAGACACTACGCGTATATGCAAAAAATAAGATTTTTGATTGTATAGGCACCCTTAAAGATTATAAAAAGAAATACCCTAATTTTGTATTAGCTGATCGTCAAAACTTAATAAATCTAAATACTATTAAAGATTATGATGAGAAAAATGGTATAGTTTATTTTGATAAAGGAATTTATCATTCAGTAGCTGTACGACGCAGACGTTCAATAATGCTAAAGTTAAAAGAAGAGCAAAATAAAAAAGGGGAAAACAATTAAAAATTAATGTCAGTGAATTAAGACATTGATTCAAAATTATTTTTCTCTTTTTTTACTTCAAATTTATATTTGCTTGTCTAAACAATTCTGCCCGCATCGCTGCTGGCGTCATGTGGTAGTATTGATTAAATTTTTTGTAGAAGAAAGACTTACTCGAATATCCGACTCGCCCAATAATTTCTCTAAGTGAAATATCAGGTTGAGCTAATAATTCACGTGCTTCTTGCATTCTTCGATCATCCACATGATCAACAAAGCTCTTACCCGTCTTAGCCTTAACCATATTTGAGAAGTAATTAGGATTAAAGCCAAAGTACTTAGCGGCATCAGCTAAAGATACATCAGCAAAGTGAATATCGATGTAGTTATCCAAAGTCTTCTTTTCAAACTTAGTCTTATCTAAACTAGTTGGTGTTGCCATACGCTGAGTTCTAATTGAAATAATTAACATGACAGTTAACTCAGATTCGATTAACGCTTTAGCAAACAAATCATTATTTAAATAGCCGCCAATAATGTGTTGCATTACTTGGGATGGACGAGCAATTTGGTTGTTTTTCAACCAAAGAACATGTTCATTTTCTAAGCTATCAACGATTTGCTCCATAACTTTAACCTCACGTTCTCCCTTACAGCTAAAATCTTTAAAATACTTGCGATATAGAAATCCAGGCTTAAACTTTAACTTTACCAGTACTGTATCAGGCTTTTGACTTACAATCTCATACTTACAGCCTTCGGTTAGCAATAAAACATTCCCAGACTTCATTTGAATAATCTTTTCACCGCTCTTAATTGTCACAGTACCTTTAGCGACATATAAAATCGTCGAAACATCCATCCGATAACGATGGATACCAGTATTATGATTTTCAAGGTAGATAGTAAATAGATCAAAATCTGGATTACCAGCTTCTAACTTTATTTCATTCTTATCTGTTGAATTTGACTTTAATACACTTGCCAGATATTGGTCCAAAGCAACAGCTGCCATATGTCCACCTTCCTTAAATTAAATAAAATATAGTAACACTATAAGTACATTATAAATCAAAACTTTATTTAGTATTAAGTAGTATTTATGATTTGTTCTACTTATAACAACCTTTACCTATAGACAGTCCCAAAAGCATCTTGTACAATCAGACTTATGAAAGTAACCGTTAACAATCTTACTTTTTCTTATGAAAAAGAACCTATAATTGACCATCTAAATATTGAAATTCCCCATGGATTTTCTCTGTTAATTGGACCAACTGGCTGTGGTAAATCTACCTTGCTTAAAATTATCGCTGGTTTATACCCCAAATATGCAGGGAGACTGACAGGTACGGTGAACCTGCACGGACAAAAGGCGGCAATGATGTTTCAAAATGCGGCTGAGCAATTCACAATGCCAACTCCACGTGAAGAAATTGTCTTCGCTTTAGAAAATTTGCAATTAGATGAAGGTGAATATCAAGCACGATTGGATCAGGCAACGGCTTTCACCCAAATTGCCGATCTTCTTGATCAGAAGATTAATACTCTATCAGGTGGCCAACAGCAACGAGTTGCTTTAGCTGTCTTAATAGCTATGGATGTGGATTTGTTGCTATTGGATGAACCGTTTGCCAGTTGTGATCCTAAGGCACGTGCTTTTTTGATTAAAAAATTAGCGATTTTAGCTCACAATGGAAAAACTATCATCTTAAGCGACCACGTTTTAGATGATTATGAGCCTGTCTGCGACCATCTTTTTGAATTTACAAATAATAAAGAAATCATTGAATTAAATGCTAGTAAAAAAATAGCCTTATTTGAACAAAATAAAAAATTGCATGAGCAACATTATCATTTCGTCTTACCTAATAGTGAGCCTATTTTCACTTTAAAACAAGTCCAAATTAAGCAAAATAAGCTATTACTTAAGCAAAATGACCTAAATTTGCATTCTGGCACTACTCTAATTACTGGTGCTAATGGTGCTGGCAAGACATCTTTATTTAAAGTAATGACTAAAATGATTCCATATACTGGTAATTTTACTTATTTAAATAAAGAAATTTCTACGCTCTCAGTTAGAAAATATTTAACGCAGGTAGCCCAAATTTTTCAAAAAGCCAGTGACCAGTTCTTAGCAGTGACGGTCAAAGATGAACTAGAATTAAGTAAAAAGGACAGAAATTCATTTTTTACTGAAAAAAAGCTCAATGAATGGTTAGAAAAATTAGGTTTAGCTGACCACTTAGACCAAGTAGTCTATTCTCTATCAGGCGGCCAACAGAAGAAATTACAAATTCTGCTAATGTTAATGACTAAACATCAAGTTTTATTGATTGATGAGCCGCTCAGTGGACTTGATCACAACTCAGTCAAACTTGTTTTAGAATTAATGCAAGAAAGCCAGCAGAAGCTTCACCAGACGCTTTTTATCATTAGCCATCAAATAGACGAGCTAGCTGAATTCTGCGATTACCGGCTAATTTTGGCGGATCAGCGCTTAAAATACGTAGAAAGATAAGGCCATGAATCCTAGTTTGAAATTTATTTTAGCGTTTATTATTTCCCTGGAAATATCTTTAAAGGCCAGTTTAGTTACTAATTTGTTAGTAATTGCCTTTGCGCTAGTTTATTTAATTATTACTCGAATCAAAATTAAAGAGTTAATTTTGCTCATTGTTCTGCCCTTTATTGCTGCTTTTACAATCTTTGCAACGCTCTTTTGGTTTTCACCAACGTCAGATGCTTATTATGCTTGGAATTTGTCAACGCGTGTCTATGTTTATACCTTGACGATTGCCTGCGTGACGCGCAATAACACCGCTACGGATTTTACCCGCTCATTAGAGCAGAACCTGCACCTGCCCAGCAAATTTGCCTACGGCGTGCTGGCGGCGATCAACATTATTCCGCAGATGAAGATGGCAGTTAAACAGATCCGAACTAACGCGATGATGCGGGGAATTTATCTCAGCTTTTGGTCACCGGTCCTTTATTTCAAAGCGATTCTAGTGGCCTTAAACTCAGCTGATAATCTGGCTCAAGGGATGGAATCGCACGGCTATGTTGAAGGACAGAAACGCTCAACAATTGTCGCTATTCCTTTAACGGCTAAAGATTGGGGCATCTTCTTTACCCTGCTGATTTTGGTTAATATCTCATTATTTTTGTTTAAATAGGTGAAAAAATGAAAATCATCGAAGGAAAAATGCCCTTCATGGGCTATGAAACTTATTACCGCATTGTTGGTCAAAGAAGCGAAAAAACGCCACTCGTCTTGCTCCATGGTGGTCCTGGCTCAAGTCATAATTATTTTGAAGTTTTGGACAAATTAGCTGAAATTGACGATCGCCGGATCATTATGTATGACCAGCTTGGTTGCGGCAAAAGCAGCATCCCCGATGATCATCCTGAACTTTATACTAAAGAAACATGGGCTAAGGAACTTATGGCCTTGCGGGAACACTTGGCTTTGCATAAAATACACCTATTAGGTCAAAGCTGGGGCGGGATGCTGGCGCTGATCTACATGTGCGATTATCATCCAACTGGCATTCAAAGCTTGATCTTGTCTTCTACCTTGTCATCGGCATCCTTATGGAGTAAAGAATTACACCGCCTGATCAAGTATCTGCCAATCGAAGAACAAGCAGCAATTCACCGCGCCGAATTAACTGGCAATTTTACTGATCCTGATTACTCAAGAGCTAACGAACACTTCATGAATCAACATGCAATTGACATGACTAATACCTGGCCTGAATGCGTGATGCGCCCTAAGCGCGGCGGCAAAATTGCTTATGAAACCGCATGGGGACCAAATGAATATACGCCAGAGGGCAACTTGCACGATTATGAATACACGGAAAAACTAGGCAAAATAAAAGTCCCAACTCTAATTACGAGTGGGACTGATGATTTATGTACGCCTTATGTGGCTAAAACGATGCAAGACCAGCTTGCTGGCAGTGAGTGGCAACTATTTGAAGGTTGCGGTCACATGTCTTTTGTAGAAAAAACAGATGAATATGTTGAAATGTTGCGGAAATGGCTTGATCAACATGACTAAAAAGTAAATATATTTACATAAAATTAATAGCTCAACGCCCGATGGGCATCTAAGGCCCAGTGCGTCACAAAAATTTCTTGCTTGATCTTCCGCTTGGTTCCAGTCCAAGGATCGTTATAATAGATCGTTTTGCCATGATAACCAGTCAAGGTAATGGCATGATTAGAGATACCGTCAAACATCCCTACCCAAGCGACCACCAAGTGCGAATTAATCAACTTATCCTTAATTGCGGGCAAGCCACAATTGGTCATATTCTTTGCTCTACCAAGATAGTGCTTCACTACAGGCTTCACCCCATTAGGCGCAACCCAATAGCCGAGCGGATATTTCTTGTAGGGCGAACCGATAAAGCCTTTGTTAGGGTTAGAGCTGCGCGGCATAATCTTGGCTGCCCGCTGTTTAGTTACCTTTTTACCGGCAAAATTAATCATCATGGTCACGGCAGTAATTTCACAGCCAGTTGGCATTTCAGGAAGTTGGCTAATTACCTTAGCGTAGTTCCTAATACCGACAACCTTGCCACTTTTATTAATCCAATAGTATGCCTTTTTAGTCTTAGTATTTTTAAAACATTGCTTACCTGCTTGGTCAAAATAGATATAATGTTTACCCACTTTTTTCAGGCCAGTATACTTAGGAGCCGTTTGATTAGTTGCTGCAGCGTCATCATTATCAGCAGCTTGGACTGTTTGGCTAGTCAACAACAATGAACCTAGGCCCAAGCTTGCCAATAAAACAATTAGATATTTTTTCATCTTTTTCCTTAAATAAATGGTCGCTTAATACCAGCGATTACATTTCTTTGTGAATTAACAATTGGTTGAACCATCACACGTGGTGGCCAGCTTTCAATTACGCGGTTATTGCCTAAGTAAATCGCAACATGCCAAATAGTATGTGTACCTGGTTGGTAATAGAACACTAAGTCGCCACGCTTTCTTTGTGAATATGGAACACGCTTTAAATGCTTGTCGGCCCAAAGATTGCGTGAATTCCATTCGTTACCTGGATGAGCATGACCGATTGAACTAGTTGGAACTGGACTAATTCCACCTGCATAAAGCCCTTGCATTACTAAACCAGAACAATCAACGCCGTAGCTTGGACTAGTTGAACAACCTGCTAACCATGGCTTGCCCATATATTTGTAAGCTTGATTAATCATTGCTTCAATATGTGCCTTGCGCCCTTGCCAAGCATAAGCCTTAAGTGGAGCAACATAGCTATCAATGCTGTACCATGACTTCTTAGAAAAGCCCATTTTTCTCCAAGTTGCCAAGTTAACATTACCAGTTGCTGGCAAATGGTGACTACGCTGGAAGTTCTTAACGGCGTTATAAGTAGCTTGGTTGTAGTAGTTCGTACCCCCCCAAGTTCCCATTCGGTGCATTACTTTCCAAGTTTTAATTCCTTCATAACCACGAGATAAGTTATAGCCGACTTTACCGTATGGCTTAATTTGAGTGTATTGCACTTGGTGATATTGCTTAGGATTTTGATATGCTTTTACTTTCGTCAACAATGACTTTTTAGCAGGAAGATAAAAGCCATCACTAGTTTTCAAAACTGGTACTTGGTCATCTGACTTAATAATTTTGCTAATTAAAAAGTGTGAGCCTGCTTTAGCGTTATGTGCTGATTTAGTTAACGCTGCATCCCGATAAAGAGTAGTTGCATGCTTAACTTTTACCAACTTAGGATTATTAGTCAGATAATCTGCCTTGTTATAAGTTACCTTATCTGTTGTAGCAGAATCAGTTTGACTAGTAGTCGCAGAGGTATCATCAGCTTTAACAGTCGTTGTTGCTGTGCTTACAGTCACTAAAGCTGCAAGAATCGCAGCGGTCCATCGTTTTCTCATTTTACATCCTCCATAAATTAAAAAATCATTTTTATTTTAACCTGATTCTGCACGATTTTCTAGGGCTTAAGGGATGAAAAAACGACAACCGTTATGTTGTCGCTTTCCTAAGATACTATTCAGCTTTTAGTTAAAATTTGATGTTCTTACATATTGCTTGGCTGGTCCACCAATTCTGTAGTAACGTTTGCCGTTCTTGAACTTGTATGAACCACCGTAGGTTGTCACTGTGGAGCCCTTGTACAACTTCCATGCACCTTTATGTGTAGTGCGGCGTGTTGAAGTGCTGTAGATGTAAGCGTTATGCTTTAACTTGCGCTTAGTTCCATCAATATTGGTTGCCTTAATATAAGCATTATTATAATCTGCTCCCAAAGCTAATTGATAGTATTCACTACCGTTAATAGTTACAGTATCAAGTAATACGGAAACAGTACGATATGAATAATACTTAGTTCCTAATGATTTACCATCTTTATTATAAAGTAACGCCGTATGCATCAAAGTCTTATTAACTGGTGCTGCAGGTGTTGGCTTAGTAGTTGGGGCAGTGGTTCCAGTAATATCTGCAGTATGAATATAAATATCTGAATCAGCACTATTTAATCTAGTATATGAAACATTATTTACAGTGACTGTGCCAAAAGTAGCTAGATCAGTATTACTCTTAATAGTTACTGGTGCCTTGGTTACCTTGTTATCCTTAATATTAAAGACATAAAGATTACCACCATCAGGATTTTTAGCATTTGCATATACGGCACCTGAATTCTTAGCACCTACATATAAGTTAAATGAAAGTGTAGTAGTCTTACCAGCAGCATTTGTTGCACTAACTGTAGTAGGATAACGACCTGCGACTTCCCAGTTAAAGCTATCCATGTTAACTTTTACGGCCACTGGAGTGTTATCAGTACTTGAAGCAGTAGCAGTGAAAACTTTTTGAATTGCAGCTACAGTATTACTCATCGCATTCATAGTTCTAACAGGAATATAATTAAATGATGCGTTGGCAGCTACATCATTAATTGATTGATCTTGACTATAAGTCTTGCCATTGTAAGTAATAACTGGATTTGTATCACTTACATTTGTAGTAGTGTTAGTAGCATTTGTTGTACTCTCAGCATACACAGTCGAAGCAACTGCTGGAGCAACTGCCAACAATGCGGCTGCAGCTAAGCTGACTAATTTAATTTGCTTTTTCATGGTTATTTTCTCCTTAAATACTAATAAAAAGTTTCTAGTCAGTATCTAGCCAACTAGAAACTTTTTTATCATCTTATTACTTAAATATTTGAAGTCCAGTTTACTCTATAAATTCTGTTCATAGATGTCAAACCATCTGCATTTCTATGATATGCAACCGTCAAGTATAAATCATTGTCATTGATTAATTGAATACCTTCTAATTCAGTATAATATCCACTTGCATCAAGAATAGTCTGTGAATTAAGATCAACTGTTTCCCATGCATTAGGATCAGTGCTTCCCCAAGGGATTTTTACAATCTTTCTGTTAGAGTTCCCAGCAAATTGACTGGAAATATAAATATAGTTACCTCCATCACTTACATCAAATCCTTGAAGCGATCCAACTGAACCTGTACTTCCCGCAATGCCTGGAATTTCAAATGCCTTAATACAGTTAAGATTTCTAATATCTACTGGACTAGTTCCCGCAGCATTAAGTGCGCTGTTAATATCGTTAAGATAGTACAAAGAGAAGTATCCATTATGGTATACATCACCACTGGCTATCATAAAGTATCGATAATCCGGTGAAACAGCTGCTTCAACTCTAGACATATCATCACCAGAATATCCTATACCATATTTTTGACCTGCTCTATTTAAGTAAGATAAACGTGGTAAATCAGTATTATAGTTAATCTTCCGACCATTTGGAATGTGTACTCTAGCAATCTGCTTTGTCCAGTTATTTTGATTCGGCATTGGTTTAGTACCTACAAACCAATCTCCAGATTGATTTGCATATTCCCAAGTTTGAGTATGTCCACCTGCTGTATACCCATCTTGACCAATCAAACGTAATACCGGATTATTCTTATCGAAGTTAACATTAGTCTGTCTGCTACCACGGAATACATAAATGTTATGTTGTGAATGAAGTAATTGTAAAGCATAAACATATGAAGAACCAACATTACCTTTTTGAACTACTACGTGATAAAGATCATCATCTCCATCAGCATAATCATTCAAATAATATTGTAAATTGACATTTATATTAGTTGCATAAACCACAACTGTATGCCTCCTAATAAAATACTACATTTATGTACTTTGAGTTATATCTCAAAGTATTTAAGGTATACCAAATTTTGTAGCGGAGCATTTATTAAATAGCCATATATGACTATTTAAATATTTTTACTTTTTAAGATACTGTATAGTAAACATCGACCAACAATATTTTGAAATCAGGAGGTTGGGCTATGAAGAAAATCCATATTTTCAAATTTTTACCATTGCTTATTTTAACTGGCTGGTTACCCGTTGTAACTAACCCACTTTTGGCATTATTTAATAAATTATAAAATACATGAAAAGAATTAGTGGGATTGTATCAATGTCCAATGTCATTAAGTTAAGGCATTGACAAATTCAACGCTTTTGGAACCGAATCATTTGGATTCGGTTCTTTTTACAATAAAAATAAAGGTGAGTAGATATAGATTTATCTGCTCACCCTTTTTGTCTTTTATCAGGTCTTTCATAGAAAGGTTGTGTCTCTTATGAAATCCCTTCACTCAAATATTTTAAAGCTGATAGATCAGATTATCAATCAAATCGCTGCTAATATTCATAGTTATACTAATTCGACTAAAGCTTTTTCACGTTGTCGCAAGCTTAACGTAGCGGATCTAATTAAACTAATTCTTAATATGGGAGCTGGTAGTTTAAATACTGAGCTGTTCAAAGCCTTTCCAGATATTAATACTAGAATGACTGCTTCAGCTTTTGAACAACAGAAGGCAAAATTAAAACCTGAATGTTTTAGAGAAATTATGATCAAGCTTAATCAAGCAAAAGTGAATTTAACACTATTAGATAAGCATTACCAAGTCGTTGCTATTGATGGCTCAGATTTTAATCAGCCTTTTAATCCTAAGTCGGAAAATATCTTTAAAGGTAAAGATGGTTGTATCTATTGTCAAATTCATGTAAATGCGTTGTATGATATTTTAAACAAGTTATATTTAGATATTGTTTTTCAACCGCGAATCAAGATGGATGAACGTGAAGCTGCTCTCAAAATGTTAAAGGAGTTAAATAAACAAGGTCAAGATTTTCTGGTTTTAATGGATCGTGGCTATGGTAGTTTTAATTTGATTGAGAATTGCAACCGACTTAACCACTGTCAGTATATTATTCGTGCTAAGGCAAAAAAAGCTTCAGGTGGTGTAATTAAAGAAATAGCCGCTATGCCAAATCAAGAATGTGATATAGACCTTTCTTGTCGGGTAACCTCATCGAACTATTACTATATCACTCACAAAGACTCTGAACAGTTTCTTCATTTGATTATGCATAAAAAACGACATTATAAAGCAGTTCGTTCTAAAAATACTGCAGATCAACGCTGGGATTTCGCAGACTTTTGTAACGTCAAATTCAGAGTTTGTAAGTTTAAAATTAATTCGTCAGGATCAGCTGATGAATGGGAAGTACTAATTACTAACTTAAATCGAAATCAATTTCTATTGCAACGTATGAAAGAAATCTATCATCTTCGTTGGGGCATAGAAAATTCCTTTAGAGAGCTAAAGTACGATTTAAGCGGTGTTCAATTTCATTCTAAAAAGGATCAATTTGTTTATTTGGAATTGTATGCTCATTTTGCCATGTATAATGCCGTCAGCTTGTCGTTAAGTACCTGTTCGAAGCCTAATACTAAACGAAAATACAGCTATCAACTTGATTTTAAAATGGCATGTTATATTTGGCGACAATACTTTAACTCAAACGATTTTTCAGACAAAAATTTCATACAATTTTTATTAAATATGGCATCCTATTTAACACCTATTAGGCCCGGAAGAAAAGATAAACGATATTTAAAGGATAAAATTGTAGTTTGTTTTCCATATCGTTTGGCTGCCTAAGTTAATTAAACGCGCTATCGCTAGATAATTTATTTGTGATACCAAAAAAGGCATTTATCGAATAAAAATATTCGATAAATACCTTAAAAAGCTAAGAACCATTTTGTCAATGCCTTAACTTAATGACATTGATCAATGTCACTAATCCTTTTTTATTTCCCACTTATTAGTTTCTTAAATTGAGAAAAACCTAACTCAAACTCTTCTCTTTTATAATGAAGCCCAATCGCATCAAGCCCTGATAAAAAAATATCCATCTTATACGTACTCTTAGTATCAAGATAATCACAAACCGTCTCAAAATAATTAATCCTTACTTTTTCATCCAAATACTTATCCGATAACTTAAAGGTCTTAAGTTGTTTAAAAACAAAACGAGCTTCATTAAATGCTTTCTTTTTCAGTAAACAAACTGTTGCATTCAATAATGCATTAATTGATAGATACTTAAAGTTATAATTTTTATTCCAAAACGTTAAGTCACTAATTAATGATCTTGAAACAGTATATATATCCTGTGGAGCTAATAACAATTGTGTATTGGCAAACAATAATACATTTTCTTGCGTCCAATCTTCAATTTTAGAAAAATAAGATTTCAATCTCATTAAGTCTTCTTTTTTCATCAGTTTTTTATCAGTGAAATCAAGATAAAAATTGCAAGCAATTGCCGCTTGAAAGAATAATTTCTCATTACTCGGGGCTTCATGATATAATTTCAACAATTTATGAGCTAGTTTGCTCAAAGTATCAATATCATTATCTTTAACCGCTTCATTTACACCATCAGTATAAATATCAAGATTTACTGAATTATTCATTAGCTCTATTGCTTGAATGTGTAACCTATCCAAGAGCTGCATCACCTTATTTACCGACATCTCTCCTTCTCCATTTTCCCAACGGCGAAGGCTAGAAAAAGACGTAATCCCTTTAGCTACTTCATTGATGCTTTTATGCTGGGATTTTCTTAATTCCCTAAATTTTTTACCTAACATGTTAAGGAAGCTCCTCACGAACAAAATAAAATATTTAGCATAATCATATACGTATTCAGAATGAATAAAAATAATAAAATCTTATAAAACTATTAAATTTAACGGAATTTATTCCGAAGTGAGGCTTTTCTTTACTTGTGATACGGACTACCTGAATTAATCATGAACGCCCGATAGATTTGTTCAATCAGCACCACTCTCATCAACTGGTGCGGCATCGTTAACTTACCGAAACTGATCAAATCATCCCCGCGCTTGTTCACTGCATCGCTGGTTCCTAAGCTACCGCCAATGACAAAGGTAATATCTGAATGGCCGTACGTAGCCAAGTCTTGAATCTCTTTGGCGAATTCCTCACTGCTGCGCTGCTTTCCTTTAATTGCAGTCACATACACGTACTCCTTATCTTTAATTTTGCTCAGGATTCGCTGGCCTTCAGTTTCTTTGACGCGCTCGTCTTCAGCTGCACTAAACTTCTCCGGTGCTTTTTCATCAGGCACTTGTACAATCGACACTTTTGCAAAGCGACTTAATCTTTTTTCATACTCTGCAATTGCATCCCTAAAATACTTCTCTTTTAATTTTCCAACACATACAATTTTGATATTCATGCTTCTATTATAGCAAGAGAAGCTAATTTTCCATTCATAATTTTAATCTACCGGCAAAACACTAACATCCCTTCCACACTATTTACCCAAACTTTTCCACAAAACTTCAAAAATCACTTTCAACATTTTGTGGTATTATTTTACTTACGTCCCAGAAATTGTGGTTAACAATTTTTCTGAAATTTCTTTATTCACATTCATTTTATGAAAGCCTTTTTTCACAAACTTTATCTCTTAAAGCTTGTTATACCAGCATGAACGCTCGTTTTCGCAAATAAAACTTACTAAATAAACATAAATTCATCACATTTTTCCACAGGTTGATAAGCTATTTTTTATCAAGTTATACACAATCCACAGAGTTATCCACACTTATCAACAGGTTGGTAATTATTTGACAAAAATTAATTCCGAACAATTCAATGTTACACATTTAAAAAGTTAATAAAAAAGCTATATCTACGTTTAAACCGCGTGATATAGCCTTTTTTCCTTTTAATTAACTTTTATTTTGATTTTTAGTTACCTTCGAGTTTTACCTTTAAGTTAACGTCTCTACCATTTCTGTTTACGGTTACATTAACGGTATCACCGACTTTGTGACTGTATAAAATGCTGTGTAACGATGCCACATCATCGACCTTCTTGCCGTCAACCTTGGTAATGACATCGCCACTCTTCATCCCGGCATTGGCTGCTGAACTATTCTTGTTTACTGAAGCAATGTAAATACCACTCTTCAAAGTAGAATTAATCTTCAAGCGGCTTCTGTAGCCTTCTGGGATACCTTGCAAGGCAATTACTCTTACACCAAGTTGTGGGCGGGTAATCTTACCCTTCTTAACCAATTCATTAACAATCGTAACTACTTCGTTTGATGGAATTGCAAAGCCCATCCCTTCAACAGAAGTACCGTCACTTGATTGAGCCAACTTCATTGAGTTAATCCCGATAACTTGACCAGCTGAGTTAACCAAGGCACCACCTGAGTTACCTGGGTTAATTGCGGCATCAGTTTGGATAACTGTTTGTTGATTACCTGATGAAGTAGAGATAGTTCTAGCTGGGGCTGAGATAATCCCTTGCGTTACTGTAGAAGCATACTCACTACCTAATGGTGAACCAACCGCAATAACTGTTTGACCGGCTTGTAGGCTCTTAGAATCGCCAAATTCGGCTGTTTTAGTTACATACTTAGCATCAATTGAAAGTACAGCTAAGTCAGTTGTACTATCTTTACCAACAACTTTGGCATTAACTGTCTTACCATTAGCTAGCATTACCTGAACCGCATCACTGCCTGAGATAACGTGGTTGTTAGTAACGATGTAGCCTTTGCCATTAGACTTCATGTAGACTACACCTGAACCTTCACTGTAGGTCTCAAGCTTGCCCTTGCTGCTTGATGAACTATCATCACTGTTATCATTACCAAATAAACTATTGTAAAGTGAATTAGCGCTATTAGAACTTGATTGACGTTTTAAGTTAATAACTGAAACAACTGCGCCTTTTACATCATTATAGGCAGTGGTCATTACGCCACTAGTCTTGGCACTCTTTTCTGAAACCTTGCTGCTGCTTGAAGATACACTAGTTTGAGCAGCGCTATTATTAACTGGCGCATTATTCATTTGATCAGCTGCGTAATATGAAACGCCTCCACCGATCAAACCACCAACTACACCGACAATGGCTGCAGTGGCAATAATTTTACCATTAGTATTCTTTTTTCTAGGTTGTTGTGGATTATTATTGTTTTGATTTTGATTTTCTACCATACTTGCTTCTCCCCTCATCTTGTTTATTAATCATACCGACTAAATTTGAATAATATATGAAAAAATGTTGTGAAAACTGCTAAATTTCAACTAACTTTGTTGGCTGATCAGGTTCTGTATCAATAATCTTAACACCGTCATCCAAATTTGCATCCCCTTCAAGCAACATTTCTTTTGCTGTTTCATGCGCCAAATATTCCGTATTATTATGTTGGCTGCGATGCGCCAAAAAGATATGCTTTGTTTTAGGCGTAACTACGTCAACCAAGGCCTGAGCTGCTTCGTCATTAGATAAATGACCTACATCTGACAAAATTCGCTGCTTCAGCGACCAAGAATACGGTCCATCTCTGAGCATCATATTATCATAATTAAATTCCATCATATAGGCATCAGCATCTTCAATCGTCCCCTCAACTTCTTCTGACACATAACCGGTATCAGTCAAAAAGGCGATCCGCTTGCCGCCACTAGTGAATACATAATATTGCGGCTCAGCCGCGTCATGACTTGTGGCAAAGGCAGTAATATCCACATCACCAAAAGTTTTAGTTTGGCCTGGTTCGATTGTATTCATTTGTTCAGCGGGCAATTTGCCTATTTTTTGCGTATCTAATAAATACTGCCAGGTCCCACTATTGGCAAAAGCATCTATCTTAGGATAGCGGCGCATTAATACGCCTAACCCGCCGCTATGATCGGTATGATCATGACTTAAAAAGGCCATATCAATCTCGTTAATATCAACTCCAACTTCGGCTAACAAATCTTTCGTCTTTTTACCAGAAAGGCCAGCATCCATTAGGATTTTATGCTGGCCTGTAACGATTAAACTGGTATTGCCGGTCGAGCCGCTTGCTAAAACGGAAACCTTCAATTTTTGTCCTTTCTACTTTTCTACATTATAGGTACTCGATTGTAACATCTGTGCCGTATATGCATTAACACGCTTCATCGTAATATTTTTAGTTGTCTTGTTTTCTACCCAAACCAGCCAAGTTGGCAATAAAATTGTGCTGCCACGCACTTCGGTTAACTTAGAATAGCCTAATTTTACTTGCGTTACCCGCGAATTATTAGTCAACTCACGATCCGTGTACATCGCCCGCACAGCACGCCAAGCACTGATGGTTGACTGCAATTCTCGCACTGGACTGGCTTGTCCCATATACGTTTCAGTAAAATTAATAATTTGATTGTTCTTTACATTAATATTCAATTGGGCCGAATTGGCATAGATTTCACCATAATCTGAGTTTTGCACAAAAACATAATTGTCTTCACTCGACATATCAGGTTCATACTTGAATTCTTTACCATAAGGAACATTTTTCGGATCATTCTTAAAGTCCTTAATCTGCTGCAAAGCTTCCTTAGACTTTTTACTCAAAAGGACTGCTTGTCTTGGTTCACCATAAAGCACATTATCGCTTTTAGAATAGCGGGCATTTACATTAGTCAGCGAGCTAACTTTGCCAGAAAGGTAGTCACGATTCTTGGTAGCTAAATAATAGCCAGAATCTGGTGCATCTGAAATCTTATCGGGCAAATCAATATTGTCTGACTTCATTTCATTGCGGATGCTAGCCACGCTGTGAGTAGTGGTATCAGCATTGCTTAAATTAACGGGAGAACGGAGAATTTCAATTACAAGATAAATATCAATTAAAAAGAAAACAACGAAAAATAGCCATTCGATTCGTTTATGATCCATTCTATCTTCCCCCTTCGTTAACAGTTAACTGAGCGACCTCACGATAGGTAGATACGTCTTGCTTCTCCCATTCACCTAAGCTCTTCCATTCATCGTAGGCTTTGATGTAATAAGTTGGGATCAAGTTAATCAAACTGTGGTGACTTGAATCCTTTTCTTCAGTAAAGCCAACGATAATTCGTTGAATGTTTTCCTGCTTTAAACCGTGGTTAGCTAAATCATCAACTACATCTTGGGTTGGCCTTAACTGCTTAGTTTGGCCATCAAACGGAATCGGAATTTGGAAGTTTACACTGTTAAAGGCCACATTAATTGAATCTGTTGAGAAAGTCGTCTTAACTTGCAAATCTTGCTTATTCAAGAAGACAGGAATTCCTTCAATATAGTTTAGATAACTAACATTAGCCCCATCCGCATCAAAGAAGCGCAAATCTTGCTCAGTTAAGCCCAATTGATGAACATAATACACACTATCTAACAAGCGGTTAGTCGCATTGGGAATTTTATGTTTTTCATAATGAGTATAAAGATAATTATGCTTACCTGAATTAGAATCAGGCACCCTTAAACGGGTATAGTAATTCAAAGAATATACTGTTTGTCCATTTTTGTTGGTCTTACTAGTAACGCCAGATGTGCCTAATAAGCGCGAAACGAAGTAAGAATATGATTGATGGTTAGTCAAGTAACTATAAACTCTAGCATTCATTGCCTTAGTGTAAAACGGTGAATAGCCTTCCTTTAAACGGACCAATCTGACCGGGTACTTGCTCCGAGCATTACGGGCATATTTACGCAATTTATCAAAGTTTGCACCAGTAATTTTCACTTGATAAATTTCATTAGTTTGATCATTGCCCAAGTAAATCCAATGATTAGATTGTGAAATAAAGAAACGGTTAAACTCGCGGTTGTCATTTGCGGCATTATTCAACTGGTTAAATAAGGAGAAGGTAATTTCATCTGGGTAAACTAGCTGCACATAGTTAGGATTGTTTAAATACTCTTCATATTTAGCTCTAGTATTAACTATTTTCTTAATTTTATTAGTTGCCTTGGTTTTTTTGATTTCCTTGGTAAATTCCAAAGTTAAATTATTTTTGGAATCATATAACTGACACAAGTTGCCGTTGGCAAAACCGTATGACGTAGTTGGAATATATAGATCATATAACGACTTAGAACTATGATTACGTGACTGCTCTTTAGTGACATTATTTTGATTCTGCTGACCAATATTGCTGAAGCGCTGATCACTGGTCATAATAAAAATCCAAAGCACAATCGAGAGGACAATGACGATTAGTGTAGCTAAGCCTAAGAAAAATTCACCGAACTTGAATTTAAACTTCATCCCAATCATCCTCCTCTGTCATTGGTTCATATGGCAAGGAAATATAGAAAGTAGAGCCCTTGCCTTCGTTACTATCAGCCCAAATTCTACCATGGTGGGCTTCCACAATTTCTTTGGCAATGGCCAAGCCTAAGCCGGTACCGCCTTGAGCCCGTGAACGAGCCTTATCGACCCGGTAAAAGCGGTCAAAGATTTTACCCAAATCTTTTCTCGGAATACCCAAACCTTGGTCAGAAATACTCAAAATAACGTGATCTTGATTCTGAGTCATTCTAACTGTAATCACGCCGCCATCAGGTGAATACTTAATCGCATTGTTCATGATGTTATCAATTACCTGCATCATTTTATCGGTATCGATCTCAACCCATAAGGCCTGACTACCTAATTCGCGCTTGATTGTATATTTCTTCTTTTCTTTATTTTTATCTGTTTTAACGATCATATCAAAACGGTTAAGAATATGGTTAACAAAATCATTTAAGTTAACGAATTCTAGATCCATTTTTGAAACGCCACGGTCCATTCTAGACAAACTCAACAAGTCGTTGATCATTCTAATCATCCGGCTAGTTTCTTGTTGGGTAACTTCTAGGAACTTAGGGGCAATCTCTGGGTCTTTCCAAGCTCCTTCATTAAGGGCCTCGATATAAGCTTGCAAACTTGTTAATGGTGTTCTCAATTCGTGTGAGACATTCGAAACGAACTGTCTTTGGGAATCCTCATTCTTTTGTTGTTCGGTTACATCGTGCAAAACGCAAACTGACCCTGACACAAAGCCCGTTACTCGCTTAATCAAAGAGAAGCTAGCATGCAAAATGATTTCGTCTCGCGTACCCGGATCAAGGGTAACGACGATTTCTTTTTGACTAGAAATTAAATCTTGTGACGAAGTATCCTTTAGCCCCAGTACTTCAGCAATTGGTTTATTAATAACCTCATCTTCTTTTTTATTCAAAAAGTTTAGCGCCATATGGTTAACCACGCTGACATTACCATGACGATCAGTTGCTAAAACCCCATCACTCATGTGTGACAGAACGCTATCCAGTCGCCGCCGCTCACTATCAGACTCTTCTTGTGAGCGTTCAATTCGTACGGATAAAGTATTAAATGCCTTAGCCAATTGACCTAGTTCGTCATTGGAATAAATTTTTACCTGACTTGAATAATCACCATCGGCAATATGCAGTGCTTGCTTCTGCATTTCTTCAATCGGCTGCGTAATTGCTCGGGAAATAACCAATGATAAAAACGCCCCTAATAAAGCTGCAATCAATGAAGCAATCAAGAACGTCAATGAAATTTGGCGCAAATTATTAAAGACATCTTGCATGCTGGCTTTAACATAGATGGCACCAACAGTATTGTTAGAACCATTGCCACTAGTCAACGGCGATATTTGAATCATATAATTGCCATGATCATCAACTACTTTATTAACTTGGTGTCCAGTTGAAATAACCTGCTTCACATCAGTATTGTTAATCCGCTGGCCGATCTTGCTTTTATCATTTAAATTAGAAACAGCGCGAATCGTGTCCTTATTATCAACTACAATAATTTCACTAATTGCATCATTATTGTAGTCATTAACAATCTGATTCAAGCGATCATTGGTATTTTTATTATCGCTAGTTAATTGATTAGCTAACTGATTGCTGACGATAGTCTGAATCTGGATTGATGATTGGAAGCTTTCAATGCTATTTTGCTCTAATTGACGGGTAAAATAAGCCCCAATAACTTCAATTGTGGCTAGCAGCATCAACATGAACACAATCGCAATTTTAGTATTAATGGAATTAAATGTACTATTTAATCTTGCTTTAAATTTTTTCATTCTACTCATTCAATATCTAAAAAATATAAAAAAGAAAGCCACTACCATGACAGTTCTGTGGCTTTCTTTTTTATTCTTCACTAGGCTGTTTTACATAATAGCCTACACCACGACGGGTAACCAAAATTTGAGGTTGGATTGGATTATCTTCAATCTTTTCTCTTAAACGGTGCACTGTTACATCGACAGTCCGCACATCACCAAAGTAGTCATAACCCCAAACCGTTTGGAGCAAGTGCTCACGAGTCATAACCTGTCCCATATGTTGTGCTAAATAGTAAAGAAGTTCAAACTCACGGTGAGTAAGTTCGATCTTCTTGCCATTCTTTTCCACAATATAGGCGTCTGGCATAATTACCAAGTTACCGATCTTAATATTCTTATCGGTCTCTTCTTGGCTGGCAGCTTCTGCTTTTTTAACGATGTCCCGACGACGTAAGTTAGCCTTAACCCGGGCAACTAATTCCCGGTTTGAAAAAGGCTTAGTTACATAGTCATCTGCACCCATTTCCAGTCCTAAAACTTTATCAATTTCAGTGTCTTTAGCAGTTACCATGATGATCGGCATATCGTGCGTTTGACGAACTTCACGCGCAACTTCTAGCCCATCCTTTTTTGGTAACATTAAGTCCAGAATCATTAAGTCTGGATCATATTCGTCAACTTTTTTAACAGCTTCTTCGCCATCATAGGCGGTGTCGACATCAAAGCCTTCCTTGGTTAAATTAAATTTAATAATATCAGAAATTGGCTTTTCATCGTCGACGACGAGAATCTTCTTTGGCATCGGGAATGCCTCCTTTGCCCTTACATTATACTGGATTTTGTAACATTAGCCAAAAAAATTTATCTTTTTTTAAAAAAGGCTTGCATTTTACAGCAATTAATAGCATAATAATATCTGTTGATTGATTCAACTAATGGGTGGCTAGCTCAGCTGGCAGAGCAACGGACTCTTAATCCGTGGGTCCAGGGTTCGATCCCCTGGCCACCCATAATATGGAAATTGCACTGCGAGGAGTCGGTGCTTTTTTTGTGCTTAAAATTTTATTACCTAAAACCGCTCTATCAGTTTATCAACTGATAGAGCGGTTTTTGCGTTTATTTTCTAGAATTTTTCATGATAAGATTAACTATAGGTATTTTGAAGGAGAATTTAATGAAGCAAACCTATTATTATCATGAAACTACAGACGATGTAGTCGACAGCCATGACCAAAATTTCAGCTTGCCTGATGACTACATCATTCTGCCTACTTCTCGCGGTGCTAAAATCTGGTCAACCTTCGCTCGTTATCTTGCTAGCGGCTTTGGTTGGCTCGTCTTTCGCCTGTTTGATCGGGTTAAGGTAATCGGCCAAGAAAAGCTAAATCAAATAACGGGTGGCTATTTTATTTACGGCAATCACACTAGACCTATGGGCGACGTTTTTACATCTTTAACAATTTTTCCAGTTAAAAAATTCTATGCTATTGCTAATCAAGCTAACTGGGGCATCCCCTTTATTGGCAAATATCTCGTCCGTTATGGCGGTTTGCCAGTAGGCAAAAACATGCAGCAATCAATCAAATTAATCAAGGCGATCCAGACTGTAATCAATGACAAAAAAGGCGAAGTCTTGATCTATCCTGAAGCACATGTCTGGCCTTACTACACTAAAATTCGACCATTCGATGCAACTAGCATGCACTTCCCTGTTAAACTCAACGCACCTAGTTTTGTGATGACTAAAACGTATCACAAGAAACGCTTTGGCAAGCGCCCTCGTGCCGTAATTTATATCGATGGACCATTTTACCCAGATAAAAATTTAAGCCGTAAAGAAGCACAAAATAAGCTACATGACGAAATCTGGCAAGCAATGAATGATCGAGCAAAACTTAGTGACTACGAATATTGCACCTATATCAAACAATAAGACAAAGAAGCAGTTTGCTTTTTTGCCTTATTTATTTTCCTTCATTCCATCTCTCAACCAAAGAAGATCAAATTTTCCATGGTATCATATAGGATATACGAATTAATATTTTTTATCATTATAGGAGAAAAAATGAACATACTTTTTTGCGGAGACGAAAACGCAGAAGACGGCGTTTTAATTTCTACTCTCTCTTTAATCAAAAATTCTGGTGCTAAAGAGTTGCACCTTTATGTGTTAACGATGGAAGCTCACAGTGATGAGCACAAATATCACCCATTCTCTGAACACGCTGCCAATTATATTCGTGAGCTTTTGATTAAAGCTAATCCTGAAAACACACTACAATTAATTGATTGTACTGATTTATTTATCAAGCAACCACCGACAGTTAACATGAATACTCGTTTTACGCCTTATGCGATGCTGCGGCTATTTGCGGATCAACTACCGCAAATTCCGAATCGCATTCTTTACTTAGATGATGATATTGTCATCCGGAAAGATATTACAGCGTTTTATCAGCAAAATATCAAAGGAATTGAACTCGTTGGTGTTCTAGACTATTGGGGCAGATTTTTCTTTCACAATGTTAAAACTAAGCGTTTATTTGACTATCTAAACTCCGGCGTTTTATTGCTAAACATGAAGAAAATTAAGCAAACTGGCCTTTTTGCCAAAGTGCGCCAGATGATGCAAACTAAGAAAATGTTTTTGCCAGATCAATCAGCTATTAATAAACTAGCTGTAGCCAAACGGGTCGTTCCACGCTGTTATAACGAGCAATACAAATTACAAAAAAATACGCGAATTCAGCACTTTACGACTAGTTTCCGCTTTTGGCCCTATTTCCATACTCAAACAGTTAAGCCTTGGGACGTTAATCGCGTACATAGTGTACTTCATTTACATGAATATGACGATTTACTTAACGAATATCTTAAAATACGCGATAATTTAAAGAAATAATAATTTAATTAGCACATATTATGGAGGATTATATTTATGAAAACAATTCCTGTCTTTTATACAATTAGCGATAACTACACACCATACGCATTCGTCTCAATCCAATCCTTGATTGACCATGCTGATAAAAATAAGGACTATACTGTCACTTTATTAGTTCAAAACATTAGTGACGATCATAAAAAGAGCTTAGAAGGCATGTCAACTGACAATATTCACGTCCATGTTTTCCATATTGATGATGACATGGTTAAGCCAATCCATAAAGGTAAGGAAAATTACCTTCGGGCCCAATTCTTTACTATGTCAATCTTCTACCGTCTCTTTATTCCTGAATTGTTCCCACAATATGATAAAGCAGTTTATCTCGATGCCGACACGATTATTTGTACAGATATCGCCGATTTATATAATACTGAAATTGGCGACAACATGTTTGCTAGCTGCCCTGATCTTTCTATCCGCTACATGCCACTTTTACAAAAATACATTAAAGAATGCCAAGGTATCTTGCCACCTGAAAAGTACATTAACAACGGCGTAATTTTGTTCAACATGAAAGCCTTCAGAGACAAGAAGTTTGTTGATAAATTCTATTACTTAATGAACAAATATCACTTTGACAATGTTGATCCTGACCAAGCTTATATGAATGAAATTTGTGAGGATAAAATTTATCATTTGCCAAAAGAATGGGACGCTATGCCAAACGAAAGCATCCCTGAAATCGAAGATCCTAAGATCGTTCACTACAATCTTTTCTTTAAGCCATGGCATTTCGCTGATGTTCAATATGCCCACTATTTCTGGGACGTTGCCCAAACTACCCCTTACTATGACGAATTGAAGCAACAATTAGCTGATTTTACTGATGAAGACCGTAAAAAGGCTCGTGCTGACCTAGAATGGATGGCTAAAAAAGTTGATATGATCGTTGAGGAACCAAATACTTGGGCTAAAGTTAAACAACACGAATCAGTTAAAATCGACTAAGAAAGGCCACTTTATGACAATTCCTATTTTTTACAGTATTAGCGATGATTTTACTAAGTATGCAGCCGTTTCACTCCATTCTTTAGTTAAACATGCTAATCCTGCCACAGATTATACAGTTTATTTTTTAAATCAAGATTTATCAACTGCCCATCAAAAGGACTTAACTGCTTTGGGTAGTTCTAATGTTCACGTGAATTTTTTCCATATTGATGATGACCTGGTAAAACCAATTCAAAATCGTAAAGAAAACTTCCTGCGTGCTGATTTTTTCACGATGTCAATCTTTTATCGTCTGTTTATTCCAGATCTTTTCCCCGAGTATGATAAGGCTATCTACATTGATAGTGACACAATTGTTAATGATGACATCGCTAAACTTTACGAAACTGATTTAGGCAATAACCTATTTGGTGCCTGCACCGACTCTTCAATTCAATATGTTGCCAAAATGGTTAAATATATCAAAGATGTTTTAGCACTCGATCCTAAAAAGTATATTAATTCCGGAATGTTAGTAATGAATACCAAAGCATTTCGCGAAGAACATTTTATCGACCACTTTATGGGACTCTTAGAAAAATATCACTTTGACTGTATTGCGCCAGACCAAGACTATTTAAATGAAATTGGTGAAGGCAGGATCTTACATTTAGACCCTCGCTGGGACGCTATGCCAAATGAAAATACTAAGCCCTTGGCTAGCCCAGGTTTAATTCACTATAACCTCTTCTTTAAACCTTGGCACTTTGCGGACGTTCAATACGCTGCTTATTTCTGGGATAGTGCAAAAGAAACTCCATTTTATGATGAATTAAAGAAAGAGCTCAATAATTACACTGATGCCGAACGGTCAGCAGATCGAGAAAAGCTAGATCATATGCTTGCCAAGGAAGATAAAACCGAACAAGATTCGAACAATTGGGCTAGAGTTAAAGAACGCGAGGCAGTAACATTATGATTTTTGGCGATAATCGTGAAGCAGTAATTAAAAATATTAAAAAAGCTGCTAATGACCGAGACTTTACAGCGAAAGTTGAAATCGGCGACCCACAAATGACTTTAAATCAGCGTCTTAAGTTGGTTGATGATTATTGGAATAGACGTAATACTTTTTCAAGTAAGTTCAATAATCGGGTGGGTCACATCTTATTTAATGCTTTTGCTAAAACTTTAGCTGGTTCAACTGAATTTGTAGGCTTAGAGAACTTAAATAATTTACCCATCGGTGGTGCAATTTTAACATCCAATCACTACAATCAACTTGACTCCTTGCCGATGAAGTTACTGGCCAATAAAATGCATCATCAGTTATCAATCGTAATCGAAGACACTAATTTAATGTTGCCGGGATTTTTCCGCTATTTAATGAATTATGTTGGTACAATTCCTTTAGTCCAAAGTCCTAGTTATATTGGGAATGAATTTCCTAAGCATCTTAGCGCTGCTTTAGCCCAAAATAATTGGGTACTAATCTATCCTGAACAGGAAATGTGGTGGAATTACCGTAAACCTCGCAAATTACAGCGTGGTGCCTACTATTTCGCGGCTAAACAAAACGTTCCTGTAATCTCTACTTTTGTCGAAATTAAAGATTTGCCGAAAATTGAGAAAAAAGATCCTAACTTCTATGAAACCAAATACATTGTTCATGTTTTACCACCAATTTTTCCTGACGTTTCCTTGAGCGCAAATGAAAATGCGCATAAAATGATGGAAATCGATTATCAACAAAAAGTTGCTGCCTACGAAAAAATTTACGGCAAAAAGCTAAATTACGACTTTTTAGACTGGGATATTGCTGGTTGGCGTGGTCATCTTTCATAAGAAATACATAAGAAGCTCTTTAATTAGCCATCATGTGATGACACTGTGTTACTATTAAGATATCAAGTCTATATTAGAAAGGAGCTTCTTATATGAAAATATTTACGAAAGAAACTCTGTCAAATTATAACGGTAAAAACGGTCGTCCAGCTTACATTGCATTCAATGGCACTGTTTATGATGTAACCAACAACTCTCGCTGGCCTAATGGCAATAATAATGGTCTTCATGCTGGTTACGACCTTAGTCCAACTTTAGCCAACTTCCTATCAAAGGAATTGATTCCTATTAATAAAGTTGGTCTTTATAACTAAAATTGATTTTAAAATTTTGATCAAAATGAATCCGCAAAAATGAGCTTAACCGCTCATTTTTTGTTTATGCCTAAACATTGTCCCACTCAACAAAAAGAATATAATAATATTTAGATAAGCATATTACTATAGAAAAGGGTGCAAGGATGAATTTAAATCAACTTTATTATTTTAATGAATTGGCTAAGCAACATCAATTTTCTAAAGCTGCAAAGCATCTTCATATTTCTCAGCCTAGCTTATCTAACTCAATTAAAAACTTAGAAAAAGAGTTAGACTGTGCTCTTATTAAAAAAGCTAACGGTCGAATCGAATTAACTGAATACGGACAATTATTTTCTAAAACAGCTAATTCAGTTATTAATCTTCTAGAAAATACTAAACGTGATATTAATAAAATAAAACGTAATAAATCGAATACGATTGAATTAGGCTGTATTCCTTCAGCAATACCAGCTTTTTTGCCACATATTCTATCAGCTTTTAACAAAAGCAAACAAGAAAAAATTAATTATATATATCATAAAAGTATTTCGGAAGAAATCTGTGATAAAGTACGTGATGGACAATATGATCTAGGGATTTGCTCTAAAATTAAAGGCTATCCTAATTTAGTATTCATTCCAGTGTATGCAGAAGATACAATAATCACCGCAGAAACTCAATTTTCCAAAAGTACTCGTACAATCTACCTAGTATATAATCCTAAAAATGTACTTTCAAAATTAACAAATGAATTAATCAATTTCATAAAGAAAACAAGGGGTAAATTTTAATAGTTACGCTCTCGTTTTTTTATGCTCTTAATTAAGCAATAATAGCCACATCTTTGCTTTTTAATTTCATAATGCTATATTCCATACTATCTTGCCAAAATGGAATATAGGCCGAATATAAGCCATCATATCAAAAGGAAAGCACAAAAAAAGGAAGCCTTCCGCTTCCTTCTCATTCTTACTCCGGCTGTCAGACTCGAACTGACGACATCTTGATT
>NZ_CANBCQ010000020.1 GCF_947367125.1 uncultured Lactobacillus sp. | reverse complement strand
TCCTACTTTGATTAAATAAATAATTAAAAAATCAATTTACGAGAAAGATCTATTTACACAAAAGATTTGACAGTTTCCGACTTAGTATTAATAAAATGCACAAAATAATATATAATCAGTTATTCCTATAAGAAATATATAAAATAATGCTATTATGTATAGAGGTATAAGCTATTTGATTATAAACAAAAAACAGAAGCAACTTTGCTTCTGTTTCATTAACTATTTATTACTTATACAATCTCCTGCTCTTTGAATCTTCCGTAGACCTTCTCTACTTCACTTACGCTCATAAATGCATAAGGGTCAGATTTTTGTACGATTTGCCGAATATCGTACATGTCGTAACGATCAATGATTGTAATCAAAACAGTCTTTTCAATATGACTATATGCACCTTCAGCATCATGCAAAATGGTAATTCCTCTATGCATCCGGTTTTGAATACCATCGATAATATGTTGGGGATGCTGAGTAACAATCATTACTTGCATCTTCTGGTGTTGGGTGTAAACCGCGTCAATTACTCGCCCATTAATAAAAATAGTCAAGGCGGAATAAAGAGCACGTGTCCAACCAAACATGCATCCCGCAGCAGCGATAATAATCAAATTAATAAAAATATTAAATTTTCCGTAACTAATGCCCGTTTTTTGCCTAATTACAATCCCAATAATGTCCAATCCACCAGTTGAAATACCATTTTTCAATGCCATCCCAGTTCCAATACCATTGATTGAAGCACCAAAAATCGCACAAACCAGTGGATCCAGGTGCATTTGCCAAGGTTGAATAGCGTGCATCATGATAGAACCCAGAACAACAGCAACGATGGTGAAGAAAGTAAATTTATGCCCTATCTTGAACCAAGCCAATATAAATAAAGGGAAGTTCAAAAGAAAGTACATCATTGATGTTGATAACGTAAACGGTAGATATCTTTCACTTACAGTATTAATTAACTGCGCAAAACCCGTGATTCCTGACGAGTACATATGCCCCGGCGTCCAAAAAAAGTTCAGGGCAACTGCAACCGCAATTGAATAAAAGAAGGCAGCTGACAATTTTGAAAGAAAATTGTAGCGTCGGTTGAACTTATCAAGTTGATCCATAATTTGTCAAATCCTTTGAGCAAATACTAATAGTAAACACATTAATTTTAACAAAAGTTTTGCTTCTGACCAATCTAAATAGACATTTTTATCACTTTTGTTAAACGGGACCAAAAATGATACTATTCAGTTAATATTAATTAGTCTATCCAAATAGAAAGGTGTCTTTCATGAGTTCTTACTATGAATTAATGTGGCGTGACGATGAACTAACTTCTTATACCACTGACAAGCTGAATTTTATCTACAACGCAATCAATCATCCCTTGCCTGTCCGCTATAGACAGTTATATCCTAATCGATTAGACTGGCAAAAAGCCGTAAACAGACACAATGCAGCTATTCAAAAAGTCAAAGACCTTCTTATTGAAAGAAAAGATAGTCATAATATACGTGAAGCTTGGCTTAAACTGCATCCCAATGCACAAACTAAAGCAAACAATGATTTTACTGTTGAACAACTAGCTAATAAATTCCCTTACATGGCAAAACAACTTGGTGCCTTTATGGAAATTGAAAACATCGAAATCAAATACTTTGATGAAGAATTTAAGCCTAGATATGACTTAGATGATTTTTCTGATATTTTTTCTGCCAATTATCCCACTAGTGGCTTTAAACAAAGTGGCATTACTCAAGAAGCTTTACTGAAGCTCTACCCTAACGTCAGTGCTAAAAATTTAGACCAAATTTTAAAAATGGCCGACTGTGAATTAGAGCAAGAAAATGGCACTGAAGTTATTCCTTATTGGTATGCTGTCAATGCTAAAAGAATGCTAATCGATGGTGATAGTTTTGCTGCAACCTTTGACGACTAAAAAAACTGACCGCTTGGTCAGTCTTTTTATTGGATAATTTGAACACCGTGTTCATCAGGATGTAAGATTAATGTCTCATCTTTTAAATCATGTTTACGTAGGCCCGATAAAAAGCCAGCTACATGTTTGTCTTCAATCCACGTCATAATTGTTGAACCTGCGCCACTCAAATAAGTTGCTAAGGCATGTTTAGAATGAGCTACCTCCCGCACTTTTACAAGTTCCGGCACTAGTTTTTCTCGGTAAACTTCATGGAATACATCTTGTTCCATTAATTCTCCTGCTTTAGGGTAGTCTTGAGCAAACAAACTAGCAATTAAAGTATTAGCAACTGCTGAGCCATGCGTAGCTACATCAAAAGCTAATTCTTTAGGCAAAACTGCTCTAGCCGTCTTAGTTTCCAAATTATAATCGGGCACATAAGCCACCAATGCATATGGAGGAAGTGGTGCCTCAACTGCATCGAAATGATGATTGACTTCAGTACCGACAACCAAGCCACCCAAAATGGTCGATGCAATATTATCAGGATGCCCCTCAATTTTAGCTCCTAATTGGACCTTTTCTTCGTCTGATAGTCCTAGCTTACCAATTTGATTAGCCAATTCAATTCCGGCTGCGATAGCACTTGAACTGCTACCTAAACCATGAGCCAATGGGATATTGCTTTTAACGCGTAAATGAAGCGGTGGTAACCCTGGATAAACTGTTAGTGCAGTCTTAACAATTAAATTTTTTTCATCATGTGGAATTCCTTTCATCACATGATCCACCTGAAAGCGATCGGCTAAGCTTAAAACTTCTACTTCCAAATAAAGTGAAACCGCCATGCCAAGCGAATCAAAGCCAGGACCCAAGTTTGCCGTTGAAGCTGGTGCTTTAATAATCATTTTTTCCCTTCCTTTACTGCAAAATCTTATAGCTAGCTTTTAAATATTGATCTTGAATCGCTAAATCTTGGAGCTGTTGTCGACTAATATTTTCGGTTACAACTACAATTCTTGATTGGACTTGTTTAATCTCACGAACCGGAATTTCCAAATTAGAGAGTAATTTACTCAGATCAAACAAGGTTTCTTCTGCTTCGAAAGATAAATAATAGGAATATTTCACATCTTCCGAACTTGTTAATTGCATAACATGGGAAAAATTACTAAATGGCTGACCGGTAGTATTTTTCACTACGTTTTTTGTTTCAGTAATCACATCACTCATGACTGAATTAGCCGTTGCAGGACTACCCGCACCAGGGCCTGTGAATACTGCCGTTCCTAGGCTTTGGCTCTTAATTTGTAAAGCATTTAGTTCATTTTTAATATGCGCCATAATCGCATTTCCTGGCAACAAACATGGAGCAACTTCTACAAATAATTTACCATTAATATTTTTGGCAATTCCAATCAGCTTAATGACATAGCCCAACTTCTGGGCTTGCTTAATGTCAAAATCTTTTAGATTATTAATTCCTTGAATAGTAAAATCATCAATACTAATCTTAGTACCAAAAGCAAACTTGCTTAAAATTACAATCTTGTATGCGGCATCCTTACCTGTAACGTCATTAGTAGGATCAGCCTCCGCAAAGCCCAGCTCTTGAGCATTTTTCAGCGCTTCCTCGTAATTTAGTCCCTTTTCTCCCATTTGTGACAAAATATAATTCGTCGTACCATTAATAATTCCTTGAATTTCAGAAATAATGTCACTGGAATAAGAGGTAGCCAAAGTCCGTAAAATAGGAATCCCGCCTGCAACGCTAGCGTCATACATTAAGTCGCACTTTTTACTTGCA
This sequence comes from uncultured Lactobacillus sp., assembly GCF_947367125.1. Classification (GTDB taxonomy): domain Bacteria; phylum Bacillota; class Bacilli; order Lactobacillales; family Lactobacillaceae; genus Lactobacillus. The sequence goes on along the minus strand of NZ_CANBCQ010000020.1, from coordinate 41,076 downwards.
GCTAAATTAATCAATTCTGAACCAAACGTTGCCATTAAGTCTTTATTGGCCGTAACTACATTTTTTCCAGCATTGATTGCTGCAGTAATATACTCCTTAGCAGGATGAAGTCCACCTATTAATTCAACTACAATTTTAATCTCAGGATCTTGCAAAATTGAATCAAAATTTGTAGTTAGCATCACTTCACTAGCTAAATTACGATGTTTTTCTGGATTACGTACTAGAGCTTTTTCAATGATGATTTCTTCACCACTAGTTTGTCTAATCTTCTTTTGATTATTTTTAATTATTTTTAAAACACCTGAACCAACTGTTCCTAATCCAAGCAATGCAATTTTAATGGCCATTTGATCTTATCCTCTTTTAATGATTTTCTTATTTTTATGATTGTATCATAGGTGCTAATCAAGGTACAATAGTTATAATATTAATATTTCATAAGATAGGAAGATTGTTTATGCAATATCGTAGTACTAGAGGTTCAAAAGAAAACACTTTAACTGCACCTCAAGCAATTATTCAGGGCTTGGCTCAAGACGGTGGTCTTTACGTGCCTGTTGCCTTTCCTCATGCTAATTTTAAATTAGAAGACTTATCCAAACTTTCCTACAAGCAAATCGCTGCTATGGTGATTAGCTTATTCTTTGACGATTTTAGTAAAGACCTAATTACTACTTCGGTTCAAAATGCTTATAGCGAGCAATGGGATGATCGTAGTATTGTGCCAATTGAAAAGCATGATAATCGTTTCTATATGGAACTATTTCATGGTCCAACTCTCGCTTTCAAGGACATTGCCTTGCAAGTTTTGCCTCAATTAATGACTAGGGCTGTTCAAATTGAAAAGATTAATAAAGATATTATCATCTTAACCGCTACTTCTGGCGATACTGGTACGGCATCAATGCGTGGCTTTGCTAGTCAAAAAGGTACCGATGTAATCGTCTTTTATCCTGAAGGTGGTGTTAGCCCGGTTCAGCTTAAGCAAATGCTTAGTCAACGTGGCGATAATCTGCAGGCAATTGCAATCAAAGGTAATTTTGATGACGCTCAAACTAAAGTTAAAAAGATTTTTAATGATACTGCTTTTAGAGATCGGCTTAGTGCTAATGGTTATCAATTTTCTTCAGCTAACTCAATGAATATTGGACGCTTAGTCCCACAAATTTCATATTATCTATATACCTATGGTCAATTAGTCCGGCGCCAAGAAATTACCCTTGGTGATGAAGTTAACTTTGCTGTACCAACAGGTAATTTTGGTGATATTTTAGCCGGTTATTATGCCAAAAAGTTAGGTTTACCTATTAAAAAATTAATTTGTGCATCTAATGAAAATAATGTTTTAACTGATTTCTTCCACAATGGCATTTATGACAAGCGACGCAAGTTCCACTTAACCAATGCTCCAGCAATGGATATTTTAGTTTCAAGCAATTTAGAACGTCTTTTATTTGATCTGTATGGTGAAAATAATCACGAAATTGCTAGCTTGATGAATCAACTAACGCAACGTAGTCATTATCAAGTTAGCGGTGAAGTTTTTACTAAATTACAAGAAATTTTTGCTGCTGGTTTTGCCACTGAAGAAGAAGTCAAAGCAGAGATCAAGCGCGTCTACGACTATGATCGCTACGTGATTGATCCACACACTGCAGTTGGATCTTATGTTGCCAACCAATATCAAAAGAAAACTAATGATCATACTCCGATGGTCATTGTTTCAACAGCTAGTCCATATAAGTTCCCAGAAACAGTATATGAAGCAATTACTGGTGGTCCTAGTATGCAAACTGGCGTCGGTGCAATTAAAGAATTACATGATGAATTAGGCGGTCAATTATCAATTGGTGTGCGTGCCCTTTTTGAGCGTGAACCCAAGACTGAAAAAATTATTGAACCAGATGACATGAAAAAAGAAATCAGTTCAATTTTAGATTTGAAATAATAGTTGAGGAAAAATAGATATGAAAGTTGTTAAATTTGGAGGTTCTTCCCTCGCCTCAGGTAATAGCGTAGATAAGGCCCTAAGTATTATTAACGTCGATCCTGAAAGACAAGTCGTTGTAGTTTCAGCACCTGGCAAAAGAACTGAGTATGATATTAAAGTAACCGATTTACTAATCACCTATGCTTATATGAGCCTGAGAAGCAATAATTATCAAGATATTGCTAACCGCATTTTTAAGCGTTACGAATTAATTGCTCAATATTTTGCCTTACCTGAAGCAGAGTTAAACGATACCAAGCGTCTTCTCTTCGCTTTACCTAAGTTAGATTATCCAAATAGCGATTATCGCATGGCTACTTTTAAGGCTCATGGAGAACGGCTTAATGCAATTTTGATTGCCAAAATTTTAAATCATCAAGGAATTAAAGCGCGATTTTTGGAGCCAAAAGATGTAGGTTTAATCGTCACTGGTACACCTAATAATGCTGAAGTCAACCCTGAAACTTATGTCAATCTCAAGCGAGTCAAAATTGCAACTGATGAAAAAATCATCTTTCCTGGCTTTTATGGTATTACTCCTTCAGGACACATTGCCACTTTTTCGCGAGGCGGTTCTGATATTACAGGTGCAATATTAGCTAGAGGTCTCAACGTAGACTTATATGAAAACTTTACTGATGTTGATGCTATTTTTTCAGCTAACCCACATATTATTGATCACCCTAAGCCAATTAAACGGATGACCTATCAAGAAATGCGGGAACTATCCTACGCTGGATTTTCAGTTTTTCATGATGAAGCACTAATTCCTGCCATTCAAGGTGAAATTCCGGTTAATGTTAAAAATACCAATGCTCCAGAAAAGCCAGGTACGTTGATCGTTCCCGAAGATGGCTTTATTCCTAAACATACAATTACCGGAATTGCCGGTGGAAAGAATTTTGCCGCTCTTTATTTAAGAAAATATATGCTAAATAAGGGTGCTGGCTTCACTTTAAAATTAATGGAAATCTTACAAAATCATCATGTTTCATATGAACATATGCCATCCGGAATTGATGATATTACTATCATCTTCAAAAAAGATGCTTTAACTGATCAATTAATTGATGTCATTTGTAATGAGATTCAAACCAGTCTTAATCCTGATCAAATGCAATGGATCGATGATTATGCCATTACCATGGTAGTCGGTGAAGGAATGAAGGATAAGCTAACCTTATGTGCTAGTTTGCTCTACCCGCTTGGTAAAAAGAATATTTCAATCCAGATGATTAATCAGGGGGCATCCCAAATCTCAATCATGATCGGTACCAGACGTCAAGATGAAGAAGAAGTAATCAAAACTATATATAATAATTTCATTGCTCAGGATAAAATTTAACATAATCTAGAATATAATAAAAAGAGGAGATGGTAAATTCTTCTCTTTTTACTTACTTTAATTTTATCCTGAACAAGTCAAAATGTAATTACTTCATAACCTAAATATTTTTCACCATCAAAAGATAGTTTTGCAATAAACGGTGTCTTAGGCTGAATTAAAGCAAAATCTTTATACTTGAAATTCGAGTCATAATAATTAATTACTGATCCGATTGCAGTACCATGCCCACTAATAATTATCGTTTGTCCTTGACATTCTTTTAGCACTTGCTTCAAGGCTGCTATATTTCTATTTTGTGTTTCTTTTAAAGACTCACCATTTTCTAGCTTATAATCAAAATTTTCCCACTGTTTCTTACAATATTCGTGAAAATCTGAAATCCATTCATTGCCAATTTTCCTTTCTCTAAAGTCAGCAATAATTGTCGGCGTTAATTGCTTTTCATTCAAAACTGGCTGAATTGTATCAATTGCACGTTTAAATGGACTAGAAAAAGCTTGATCAATACCTTTATCTCTAAAATAATTAACTACCCTTTCCCTATCTTGCAACCCCTTTTTCGTTAATGGACGCGTTAAGTCATCATGAACTGATAAATCTGGTTGAGCATGCCTTACAAAATATACTGTCGTCATAATTTTCTCCAAAACAATAACATATATTATCTTCCGTTATTTGAATCAAATTTTACTTAATCCAATTCATAAATTCAATGATAAATTAATTTTTCCTTGCTCTAATCCAATTTTTCACGATACACTAAAAGCAAATGTTTGTATACTCACGAAAGGATTTCATATGGGATTAGAAATACTCAATCATACTGACCAAAAATTAATTTCCAATGCCGATTTTTGGCAATTAGTTGATCTTCAAAGAGAGTCAAATAAATTTTCTGAATTTAAAGGTGTTTCCTTTATTTCTAACATTAAATTTATTGAGAAAAATCTTCTACCACGTTTTGACCAGATTACGCTAATTCTTGGACTAACCGATAATGGATCAAATTCAATTGGCAAAAGAATTGACCAAATTTTAAATAAGCGTCGTGATTTGATTGAATATAGCTACGAACACCAAGATAGTCCCTTCACTAAGCGTATTCTAGATGGTAGTTTACAGCTTTTTTTCACCAAACAGAATTTGATTCACACTAAGCTTTATTTAATGGAAAATCAAAGCAAGTACTCCGTCTTTTCAGGTTCAATGAATCTTACCGATCCAGCTGTTAATAAAAATGTGGAGCAATTAGTTTGGGACTACGGCAATACTTCTGATCCATTATTCAATTGTTACCAACAAATGTTTCAGGATAACCTTGATCAGGCCGCAACTTACATTGATGCTAAAAAGTTATCCGGTTATTTAAAAGATAGCGATAAGAAAGAGCTGCGCATTCATGTAATGCAAGATTCTTCTCTTGAAATTAAAAACAGCCCTAATTCAACTGGTAAAGACATAATTATTCTTCCAGCTGAAGAGATAAAAAAGTATCGCGACCACTACAGCAAAGATGATGAATTAAAGAAATTATCTGAAAATGAAAAACTTGTTGCTTCTCAAACAGTTACTTTATTTGGTGAGGGTGGCAATAAAAGACGTAAGCTAGATACAATCGGGCAAGATTTATATAGCTTGACTCAGCACATTATTCGTCAAGACAAAAATAAAAAAGCAGATACAACACAAATTGAAAAAGAAGAAGATCTTTTCCCTGTTCCTGTTCAGTTTTACAATAATGGTCAATTATTCCAAGCCTCTAAAATTGGTGATAATATCCCTTCTGAAGTTATTACTTCTGATTTAACTGAAGGGCAATTAAAAAATGCACTCCAGCTTTTCTGTGATATCACTCATGAATATAATACTTACAAAGAAGTTGGTGAAGGCTGGCAAGCTTGTGACTTTATGCTGTTTCTATATGAATCACCATGGCTTTGGAAAATCCGCAATTTATATGAATTATCTGGAAGCAACGTATCTAGAGAAGACGTGCCTATTGCTACAGCACTAATCGGACAAGGTCGAACCGGTAAGTCCACCCTAGGGAAAAGACTAGCCGCTAAATTAATTGGCGCCCATAATTTCTTAGATAGTGGGATGATGGATCCGAAAAATTATGCCCTTGGCAAGAGTAATATCAATATGACAATCACTAACACGCTAAGTGACTATGTATATACAAATGGTCCCGTAAGTCCATTAATGATTGATGATGTAAGTCCTGAACTTACAACCCGTACTTACTTTGAAAGATTCATCAAGGAAGTTACAAACAATCGTAATTTAACTCATCCCTCACCAGCATTCATTTTCACGATGAATAGACAAGAAAGCTCTATTAAATCACAATTTTCTCTAAAGCCTGAAATTATGCGTCGTTTATGGTACTTAAGCTTTGAATCTACTTTTTCAGGTGAAAGTGATCAACGTAATGCAGCATTAACTAGCTTATTTAGTCGTGCAAATGATGATCTTTTTAAATATTGTCAAGTTGAATTAGCAAAATTCTTTACTAACGTTAGTGTTGAAGACGCACAGAAGATTGAAAAAGACTTCTTATATCCAATCAAGCATGTTTTAAAAACTGCACTTGATAAATTTGATATGTATAACCAAGTCAGCAAGTATTTTGAAGAAAATTACGATTATTCCCTATTCGTTGGTCGAAATGATTGGGGAATGTTAATCAATCAAGCGAAAATCGGAAGCGATATCTTATTCATTAAACAAGATGACCGGCTAAAAGCTCAAATCAATAAAGAGCTTTTCAATAAAATCTCTGATCAAACGGCGAAAAACAGCGGCTCTATTATGCTTGATCGTTACTTTAAATATTTGCCTAGAAAATATCACATTGCATCACAACAAACTAGCACCGGTTTTATTATTGATGTTGAAAACTTTGATAAATGGCTTGATGATGATACGTTAATGAATAAGTATCAAAATAGTAGTTCATTTAGAGATAAGCAACAACGAGACAATCAAGCACAATTAACTCAAACAGTTGATATGCTGGCTAAGGCAATGTTAGAAGATCGTGAACAACGACGAAAAGAAGAGGCTAAAAAGAACCATAGTTGGTTTGGTAATCTCTTCCATAGAAATTAGATTGTATCATTCAAAATAAGGCTTCTAACCTATCATGGCTAGAAGTCTTATTTGCTATATGGATAATAATGTTGAGATTTAGATTGATATTCTTTTACTGAAATTATTTTATTTTGATCATTAAAATCTATAATTGATACGCCGTCAAATTCACTAATTTTTTCTGGTAATTACATTTAAAATGCCATTCAACAATACATGTATTTTCATTAATTAATATCTTTTCTATTGGCCAAGCAATTGCTTTTCCCTGCTTGTTCCATTTTTCAAACCAAGATATTATCTCCTTTTTATTTCTATAAATAGGTCCATAGCACTCACTATATGTAGCATTTTTATCAAAGATAGATTTAATAACTTCAATATTTGGTTTAAGCCATGCCTGGAAATAGTCTCTAATTATCTGTTTTTTACTCACCTAAAGTGATGTCCATTCTTTCCTGTGAAAATGATTAAACAAATTTTTATTTTCCTTCAATAATTGCTGAACTCCCTGCTTATCATGTACTGCAATATCCTTATCCTCCAATAAAGTTAGAATAGAATCTAATTTCTGATAATCAATACTTCCAAGTGATAAGGTAACTTTTGTTCCTTTATTTAGATCTAAGATTAAATCTAGATAGTCGGGATTAAAATCAACGGGACTGAGACGCAAATTTTTACGATAAACAACAGAAGCATTTTTTATCTCTGACAAATTAATGATTTGCTTATCTTTTTTACGCAAACCAAGTAACTGCAGCAATTTTAGTGCATCATTGCTATCATAAGTGATAGATGTGATATTCTTACTATCAATTTGCCAATATGAACTGAAAAAAGTCGGTAAAGTTACAAATACGCCTAAAATTAGTACAATAAGAAATAGCCACCAAGGTTGATAACCAAATCCTGTTAAAAACAGTGAAAGAAAAATCACCACAATTATACCGATTAAAACATGACTCAATTTAACAGGAGTTCCAACAATAATTCTGTCTTTCATTGTGCTCACCTTCTTATTTATTTTCCTACGCAATATTATAAAACGCTTTCAAAATAAACCTTTGAGGTAAAATTTATGAAAATAGGTATTATTCAAGCTACGTCGCAAAAAAGTAAAAATTTCATATTAGAGAAGTATATCAAAGAATCTGTAGGATCCAATGATCAAGTATTCAATTTTGGTATTTATCAAGATAGTTCGGCTAGTCTATCTTACGTGCAAGTTTCCCTAGCTGTTGCATTATTAATTAATAGCAAGGCGACTGACTTCATTGTGACAGGATGTACTTCTCGACAAGGAATGATGCTTGCATGAAATACTTTTCCTAATATTCAATGTGGTTATATCCCCACTCTACAAGATGCTTTTATTTTTGGTCATATCAATAACGGCAATGTTGTCTCCTTTCCACTAGGACTTAATTGGGGTTGGAGTGGTGAAATCAATTTTGAGCAGACTATAAAAAATCTTTTTGAACAGCCTTGGGGACAAGGTTATCCTCCTTCACAAGCAAAAAGAAAGATAAGAAATGCTCAAGAAGTTAAAAATCTCAACGTAATTAGTAAGAAATCAATGATTGACATTATACCTAAAATTGATCCTGATCTTATTTTCCCTGTGCTCAATTATGAACCGATTTATAACTTCATAATTAAAAACGGAACCGATCAAAATTTAATTTCAATTATCAAAAGGATAAAAAATGACTACAAAAATTGAAAAAATATCTCCTAAAATCTACAAAGTAACTGATAACGATAAGCATCTAGGCACTATTTCTACTTATCACAATCTTTTTCATAACAAATATATTTATCTAAAATTCAATCTAAGTGATTACTCTGTAAATATTCCATTTTCAAAAATAGTTCAAGCAGAGCACCAAGCATTGCAAGTCATGATTGATTCAAATGAAAATCCAATCGTAGATTTTTTATTAAGAAATGGTTTTATCTGCAAACGACACTGTTATACGCTTACCGTTAACAAAAAAGATTTAAAAATTGAGATCAATAACAAATTATCTCTTCATTTTTTCAATACAGAAAGTTCCGATTACAGAACATGTTGCCAATTACTTTATAAATATTACAAACAAGTTCATCAATCTGTGTCACCATTAACTGCTAATATTGACACGTTTATCCAAGAAGTTCCAACAAAAACTGGATATTATAGTACTAATGAACTCGGAGAAATAGATAATCTTGTATTCACTGAAAACAACGAGATTGCATACATCTGTTCTTGGGATAGGTTTAGTTCTAATAATTTTATTGAAACTATTCTAGTTAAAATGTTTCAAAATTATCCTTCAATATTTTTTGAAGCAGACGATACTGACTGGATGGCTTATCAATTACTAAGCTATTTTAAAATAAATAAGAATAACAGTTTCAATACCTATATCTTTCCAAACTAAAGTAAAGACACTGCATCCCTAAAAATGCAGTGTCTTTCTTCAACTATTCTTTTACTAAATGAATCTCTCGATCAAACAACTGATGCATTCCTTCATTAAAGTTATGGGCAATAAAAACAATCGTCGTTTTGCTTTTCAATAAATTCTTCAAAATCGACATTGTAGCTTTCTGATCAATTGCACTAGTTCCCTCATCAATCAAGATAATATCACTATTGTGAACTTTTGCTCTAGCCAATACAATTTTTTGTCTTTGACCTCCGGAAATATTCAGCTTATCAAGATTAATCTTTTCATCTAGTCCTTCAGTAAACTTAGCGATATCATCAGCAAAGTTCACTTCATTTATTACTTGTTTAACTTTTCCATTCAGTTTTTCATTAAACATCGTAATATTTTCTTCAATCGATGCTGGAAAAACTACTGGATCTTGCGGTAAATAACCTATCTTACTCAAATCAGGATTAATTTTCTTACCAGCCTTATCCTCATAAACAACTTTACCTGCACTAGGCTTAAGTTCACCTAAAATTAGTTTAAACAAAGTAGACTTACCTGCACCAGAATCGCCAGTTAATAAAATCTTTTCGCCTTGCTTAATCTCCAGATCAGGATAAGTCAATTTTTCTCCATTAGGGAACTTTAAAACTAGATCTTTTGTTTTAATTACATTAGGCATAACTACATCTTTTTCAGCTTGCATCGGAATATCACTAGCAGATTTATCAACTTCGGCAAGTAATTTTTTACTACCTTTCATTGCTCCTAACCCGTTAGTAAGTGTATCAATTCCTCCATTTAAGTAATACCGAAAATTACCGACTACCAATAAGGCACCAATTGGAATTTGATGATTTTTAACCAACCAACCAGCAAGCACAAACAATGCTAAACCAAAAGCCGCGGAAACAATTCCATTTACAGCATTAAGCAGTTTAATATAAGCCGTTTGCTTAACATTAGCATCTTCTAATTTTTTTGATGTTTTTTCTATTACGGAAAATAGTTTAGCTCCAGCTAAAAATTGCTGAAGTTGATCCAGACCAGATAACCAATCATTTAATGTATCTAAATATTTTTGATTGCTGTCAGAAATTAATTCTGTTGCTTTTTGTAACGGCTTTTCTGTTAACTTTGGCAGCAAAAGAGAAATAGCTACCATCAAACAAATAGCCAGCAATAATTGCCAACTCAATAAAATAAGATAAATTAAAACAAAAACGATCGTTGACACACCATAAATCAATAAGAAGACATTAATAAAGTAGTTATTGTTAAGCATTTGTAAATCATTAGTCAAACGATTTTGCATCTGTGCAACAGTATGCTTTTTCCCGTCATAATAATATCGCTTAACAATTTTATCTCTAACTTGATCATTTAAGTCTTGTACCTGAGCCTGCTGCTGATAATCAACTAAAGCACTCACACCATAGTCAACTAACATAATCAGAAAAGCAAGAACATTGATTAAAATAAACTTAGTCCAATTACGACTTAAAAGGATATTCGTCTCTTCTTGTACAACGTAAGTATTGGTAATTGATAAAGCAGGAATAATAATCCAACCAATTGCAGTTAACCAGAAACGAACTGGATTGGTTTTAATAAAAGTTTTCAAATTCATCTTACTTTATCCCCTTTCTTACTTTTTAATTTAATTTCTTAATCAAATTTTGCTTTTAATTCTGGCGTAAAGTTGTGAGCAATCATCAAAATAGTTTGATCTGTTTTGAGCAATTCATCAATGATTTTTTCGGTAGCTTTTTGATCGATCGCACTAGTTACTTCATCCATTAAAACAAACGATTGCTCGTGTATTTCCGTTCGCGCTAAAACAACTTTTTGCCGTTGTCCACCAGACAAATTTTCACTTTTTAGATCAATTGTTGTATTAACACCATCTGGCATTTTGGCTAAGTCGGATTGGAGTTGAACTGCTTGAACAACATCTTGAAGCTTATCCTGCAAATTTTCGTTAAACATTGTAATGTTCTCTTTGATCGTTGCGGGAAAAACTACTGGATTTTGCGGCATATTGCCAATTCTAGCTTTTCCTTCAGGAATGATAGTTTCATTTTCATCTAGATAGGTCACCGTACCAGATTCAGGTTTTAGCTTACCTAACAAAACATTAAACAAGGTTGATTTTCCTGTTCCTGAATCGCCAGTAAGCAAAACTTTCTGCCCTTTTTTTATTGTAAAATCAGGATAAAAAATTGTTTCCCCCTGATCGTATTTTACAGACAAGCCTGAAACTTTAAGACCGTAGGCTGATACTTTATCTTTATTTTCATCAGGAACTTGCTTTCTTAAATCGGTAATCTGTTCGCGTAAAGCCTTAGTTGACTTAACTTGCGTTAACGACTGAGTAATATTCCAAATTGCTGAAAAAATCGTAAATGCAAAACCACTAGCAACTGCAAAATCACCGAATGAAATCATATTAAGCAAAAACATGATTCCAGCAATAAAGCTCATACCAATTTGTGCAATTGAATTGCTAAAAGCATTAATCAAATAACTTACACTTCTTAATTTTGCACTACCCTTACTTGCGTTCACATAATCACTACTTGATCGATGAATTTGCTTAACCAAACGACTGTATGCACTATAACGACGTAGTTCCTGCAATCCACCAAGCCAATGAGCAATTGTATTTAACAGCTTTTCATTCTTTTTATTTACTTTATCTGTGGCAGCTGATGTTTTCTTCTCCATAATTTTAGGAGCAAAAAGTGTAATCATAGCTAAAATGGCAGTAACCAAAATTAGAATCCAGTTCATGCTTGCTAGTAAAACAATAGCAATCACAATCTCTAAAACCCCACTTAAAATAGTAATCCAAGGTGTAGCATAATCATCTGATAAGATTTTTAAATTGGCTGTTAATCGGTTCTGCATACTAGAGACTTTTTCATCACTTTTTTCATCATAGTAATGATGCATGATTTCTTGCCGAATTTTATGCAGATAGTTTTGCGTCTGCCTAGTGAAAACAACGGTAGTAATTGGTAAAAGCAACGAAGTGAATAATGCTAAAACAAACTGCATTATTTGCCAATAAACATATGTATTAAAATTACCAGCAGTAATTGAATTCAGAGCATATTTAAATAAATATTCACTAAAACTCCCAAATAATGCGTATAAAACATACAATAAGATAATAATGCAGGCTCGAAACACATTGCTTTTAAATAGCTCTTTTAAACTCATACTTCTCCTCCATTAACCATTAATAAAAATATTTATAATTTTTAATTTTACTACAAAAAAATAATAATAAACACATATTTTTTTAATTTTAAATTATCACATGTTTAAACCAAAAATAAGACTAGTAATCAATTCAAATTGATCACTAGTCTCTTTCTTTACCCAAAACTACATTTTTCGCAAAACATCGATCAATACACGGCGTAAGTCTTCGTTCTTCTTACCCATTTCTTCGATCAATCTAGCTTTATCATCTAAAGCCCGATTATATTTATCTTGCAAAGCATTATATCTTTGCTCTAATTGATTGTAATTTCTAATTACTGCATTATAGCGGTCCCGCAAGCCTGTTGCTTCTTCAAATTCATAGTTATTATTGCGATTATTATAACGACGATTAGTATGATTATTACGGGAGCGGTTATTGTTTTCTCTTCTAATTTCGAAGGGATGCTTGTTTTGTCGCTTATGCTGATTTTGCGATTGATTATTATTCCAGTTGTTGCTATTATTCTTACGCTCAAACTTCTTCAATTGACCTTCATTTTGATCCTTTGAATGCTGATCAGTCTGCTCATTAGCTTCTTTTTTCTTGTTATCTTCAGTCTGTTCAGCATTCTTACGATGCTTTTGATCAATCTTAATATTCTGATAAAAAGGATCTAATTCGGCTACGACTTTTTCGCCATCTTCAACTGAAAAACTACCACGTTTATTAACTGGTCTAATAAAATTGGCCTTCACAATTGAATCGATTCTGTCTTCTAGCTTATTTTGAGTCGAATTATCAATCTTATCATTTTTTATAACTTTAGCTAAAATCTTGCGTTTAGTAATCGTCTTAACCCGCTTAGGCTTAGAAATAACTTTTTTATCATCAGTATTCTCTTTAGCTGAGTCATCTTTAGCTCGACGTTCAATTGCATCAGCATAGTCTTGAACATTGCCAATAATCAAGTTAGCCACAGCTGGTTTAAAATATTTTCTTCTTCTAACCGTGACACTGGGTTGTTTGCGTGTCCGGACAAAATTATAGATTTTAATCTTTAACTTTTGTTGTAATTCTTTACTTGCATTTGGCAACAATTGATTAATCATTTGATTTACTGTTACCATTTCATTCAAGTCAATATTTTGTTGCTCTAATAATGTTTGCTCTACTATTCCTGCCATTTCCAATCCTATATTCTTTTAATTTTATTTTTTTCACAACAAAATGGCCCTTCTGGCCTATTTTGAAGTAATGCAATAACTTTATCCATTAATAATTATGCATCTTCCATTTTACAACATTAACTCTATTTAAGGGGGGGAATACGTGAAATAACACTACTTTTAATCTACCTATTGCTAAACTATATTATTCTAAATTTTTAATCAAATAATAACTCTTATTATTTGAAATTACTTACATTAAGATCTAACCTAATGTTAGACAAAATGTATTTTTTAGCTATTTGATATGAGGGGTGAGAAAAGTGCTAAAAAAACAACGACTCCCAAGAAGCTTTCATTCATGTCTATTTACTTTTTGGGAATTAACGGAGTAATCGGTTCTGGTGCGTTTTTGCTACCACAAACTATCTATAAGGACATGAACTTGATGAGTGTTTTCGTAACCATCTGTGCTGCTGTCACCGTAAGTATGGTCGCACTCTGTTACGCTGACCTATCAAGTCGGTTTACTGGATCAGGTGCTGCCTGGCTATATTCTTACAATGCTTTTGGCCGCTTCACTGGTTATGAACTAGGTATTTACACCTGGTTTTTGGGCTGTTGTACCTATGCTGCAGAAGTTGTAGCATTGTTAACTATCTTAAAGACCTTAACGCCTGCATATAATAATCCAGCGGTCTACTATGGTACAGCAATTGGCTTAATTATTTTATTTACAATTATCAATTTATTTGGTCGAACTTTAGTAAAATTTGTCGATAACCTATCGTCTGCAGCCAAAATATTAACGATTGTAATCTTTATCATTATCGGGGTTTTCTTCATTCATAAGATGAACTTTACACCGGTAATTCCTAAAGCTGCAACTGCAAGCGTTGGTGGTTACTTCAAACACTTTGGTGCTGCCTTTAGCGTTGTCTTCTACATGTTTACTGGCTTTTCTTTCATTCCAATTGCCGCTAAACAAATGGACAATCCGGAAAAGAATATTCCTAAAGTATTAATTTCAGTCATGGTAACCGTAACCGTTCTTTATGCTTTAATGATGCTGGTCGCAATCGGTATCTTGGGGACCAAAATGGTAAACTATAGTACTCCAATTGCCGCTGCCTTCCAAAAAGCTGTTGGTGAATGGGGCTATGTTTTAGTAGTTGTTGGAATGCTGATCAGTGTCCTTGGTGTTGCATTTGCCAGTTCATTCAACACACCATCATTAATTGCCTCTTTGGCTAATGAGCACTCAATGTTACCAAGTTGGATTGGTAAGAAAAATAAGCATGATGCTGCCTGGATTGCAATTTTACTCAGTGCAGTAATTACAATGATTTTAATTACGCAATCATATCTTTTCTTAGTATCATGTATCGTATTAGCTTCCTTCATCCAATACGTTCCATCTATTTTAGCAGTTATCAAATTCAAGCATACTAATGAATTTCCAAATCATGGTTTTAAATTACCATTTGGTTACGTAATTCCTGTTCTTGCTTTAATTATTTCTTGCTACATGGTCACCAACTTTACGTGGAAAACTATTCTTGTCGGCGTAGTTGTTGGTGTGCTAGCCGCAGTAGCCTACTTCTTCATTAAAAAAGACGAAAAAGCTGAGCAAAAACACCAAAAATATTTAACAAAAATGCGGAATAAATAATCTAATTTATAAAAATAAAGCAGCATTCTAATCGATGCTGCTTTATTTTATACGCGTTAGCATTAGACTTTGACTCTATCTTTATTTTACGTGTTAACGACTCTTTTGCCTAGCTTTATTTTCTTAACCAAATCTATTAATCTTTAACTATGAATTCTTAATAATTTTTAGTTATGATATAGTCAATTAAATGAAAGGAATGAGTAACTTGATTAAATTGCTCTTAGTTGTTGGATCACTTTTAACGTTGGAGTTAATGTCCATCAGCTCAGTATTAATTAACAAACCCGCAGCAGTACCTGTAAGAACAAAACATAGAAAATAAAAAATTAACTAAAACCATATTAAGAAGACCGAGTAATGCAATAATGCAGAACTCGGTCTTCTTTTATGGTTGATAAAAAATTTCACCTTGATCAACAATTACATCTGACTGCAACTTACGTAAACTTTTGCTTTCAACACAATACTTTGTATTATTCAAATATTCCTTGAAATTTTTAGTTTGTAAATGCTTTTCATAAGCGGCATTATTACGATAAACTTCAATCGCCAACCACTCATTGGGCTGATTTTCAATCGTACCGGCAATCATTGCCAAAATATCATTTTCCTCTTCTACCGCTGTTTTCATTTCTTTCATCACAGCATGAGCAAATTCATCCCCTTTGCCCAGTGAAACACCAATTTCAGTCAAGTAAATTACATAGTTATTTGGTCCACTAACTGATAAATTCTCTGCCTTAGTAGAGATAAACTCTGGAAACAACTTAACGGCAACTCGATTAGTCAATAATCCTTTAGTTGCAGAAATAAATTGCTTAAATTGCGGAGAACTATCGTGTATCTCATAGCTGGCTTCATCTTGATAACATTCAACCATAAAGTTGGTGGTCTCTTCGTCATGACTTGTTTGCATAAACAAAGTACCTGCTTCATTTGCTTGCGAATTAAGCATATTTTGCTGGCAGGCCTCAATGAACTTAGCATGATCTGCTTTACTAGTTTCTAATTTATATAAACGCAAAATGGGTGCTTGTTCTAACTTCATAACTATTCCCCCACAAAATCAATTTTATTGTTATTATACTCAATTTTACCGCGTTGCTTAACAAAAAAACATCCCTTGCAAAGGAATGCCATAATTTAAAGCGTATAATTAATCTGCTTAAATTTAAAATCTTTCATTTGTTTAGCTAGCTTTTTACTTCTAAAGTAATTGCCACCATCATATTTGCTAGAATACACTAGTACATTATGCTTTTTTCCATTAATCGTTTGGAGAACTACGCGGTAAAGATTCCAATTTTCAAAAGTAATCCAGGGATCAATCTCATAAAAGGTGTCGTTTTTCATCTTAGTAGTTTTACCAGACATCCAATTTCGCGTAACTTGATCAAATTTCTTCTGATTGGCAATTCTACCATTAAAATAATCACTAATTGTTGTAGTTTCTTCCGTATAAATTGGCTTACCGTTAATCGCATGTGCAGTGAAGACGATCTTGGTGCCGTTATGTGCATCACGATCATAAGAATACCATGTACCTTGCATCTTTTTAGGAATCGTAACTTGCACACCATTGCCATATGTCGCTGCAGCAACACTTTCAACTTGACCTGTTAAGCCTGTTAAACCCAAAGCAAGTACCATTGAAGTTAAAGGTAGTAAATTTCTTTTTAGCATCAAAATCATCTCCAAAATGTAAACATATTATGAATTCGCTTTCACAATATATTTTACAGTATTTCTTAGGTCTAAAACAAGAATTTCTTTTCAATTAATACTCTGCTTGCAAAAACTTAATAAAATCACTACTTAATGATTGAGCTGATTTGCTAAAAGCAATAATTTTTTGTCTTAATAACTGACCATGATTAAGTAAGAAAAACCGTTGCAAACTATCATTGCTAATTAAGTTAGCGGTATTTTCATTCATAATGAAATAACCCGATCCAGCAGCGACCAAGAGCGCTGCTTCTTCAACTGAGTTAGCAGCAATAAAAGGACTGTTTATCTGATATAAGTCTTTAAACAAATGTAATTCTGCTACTTCTTCTTCCGGCTTTGCCACGATAAAACAAGTTAAATCAGCAAGTTTATCTTTTTCAATCATTTGCAGACCATTAGGATATGCCCCTTTAGGTAAAATAGCCATCACACCTGCTTGCGTAATTTCAACTTGTTTAAAAGCATTATTATCATCACGTAGATCATTAATTGCCAAATCTGCTTGATCCTTATTTAACATTGAAAAAGCATCGTCATGGCTAGCAGCAATCAACTTCACCTCTACTTCAGGATACTTTTGACTAAATTGTTGCGCTGTCTGATCTAATTCTTTTCGTCCTAATTGGTTAAAATAGGCAATTTTTAATTGTTGCGTTTTATTTTTCATCTAATGGTGCGTGTCCTTCTTCAGCTACTCTCTTCTTGTCCTTAGCGCCTTCATATTGACTAAGTGCCATTAAAGCAAAGAAAATTAAATTAAGTCCACTAACTACAATGCCAAATAATTTGATTAAATTAAATTTCTTACCTTTATTCATCATTTTTAACCTCACAATTAAAAATAATCATAAAATGAGATATCACCTTTAACAAACTCTAGCTTTTTAATACGATGATCAGTAATCAAACCTAGTTTAACAGCTGCGCTCATTGTTAGTCTACCTAAAAGCACTTGAGTCCAAGCAGTAATTGAACCAGAGAAATCAACCAAGGCATCGTTCTTACGTTCTACTGTTACTTTTCGCTGGTGGTTACCTAATTGCCAAATGCCAAGATTCCAAGGACATTGTTCATCTGCAGTAACTTCAATATTAAAGTCGCCTTCTTGAACAGGCCGCATACAAGCCAAGACTTTTTCAAAATCAATGATTCGACTCATCATGTAGGGATATACGTTAACTTGAAGCTGATTTTGCTCAGGAAAAAGCTCAGCTCGCAACGACTTTTCTGGAACAATCATTCTAAAATGTTTAACGCTAGTTGCATGTGAACTCATAAAAGAAAACATGCTTAATAATCCTTGAGGTGTAATAGCGTACATTTCATCAGCCAAAAAAGTATCATCTTTAATACGATAAATTAGATAGCTCATTGGTCGCTCATCAGCATCAAAATAGACAGCGACGTTACGATGATGATAATAAGAATCTAGTCTATTCCACCACCATGCTTCACGCACAATCGTATTACGTTCATCATCAGTATGAAGCTGCCGTTCATAAAGCTGAATTACGCCATTTTGAACGGTCAAATCATCCCACTTTCCACGAACTATATGACCAGCATCTGAAAATTTGAAGCTACGTAAGGCATCCCCACTAAAGCGATACTCCTTTTGATAAATACTATTACTAAAACCATAATGACGATAAAAAGTTTCAGAAAATGGTGCTAAATTTGCAAAAGGAATATCTTGATCATGTAAATCACTTAAAACTTCTTTCATCAGTTGTGATATATGGCCTTTCCCTCGGTATTCAGGATAAGAAGCTACATAACCAATGCCCGCCATCGGTAAGTGATGCCCCAAAACATCACTCTTAAACTGATTAACCATCATATAACTAGTTAATTTATCGCCGACAAAATAGCCGTAGCCATCGCTATGGCGGTAGCGTTCCATAAAGTTCTCATCGTGAGTCAAATCATTATTTTTCAAAAAAGCATATTGGACTAATGAAGCAATTTGCTTCAAATTATCTTGATTTTTGTCTAGTTTCATACTCATTCCTACATGTATAACTAAAAATTCATTCATTACTATTTTAATCTATTTCTTTAATTTTTTAACGGATTTTTCGCAAAAATAAACCGAGATTTTAATAAACCTCGATCTCACACTCTACGCAATATACTCTTGATATAATTTTGAAATATAATCTTGCATTTGCTTCACTGAATGTCTGCGACTTCGGGCACATTCTTTGGCAGGACGGCTACATAGAAAACATTTACGTACTGGTTCGCCTAAATCTTTCCGTGAAATTGCTGCTGGTTGATTTTTAATTAATACATCAGCATCAAATAAACGTCCCAACGGCTGATGATCTTCAAAATCAACCGTCGACCATTTAATCTTTTCAGCTGGGAAATTTAGTACATAAAAGTTCTCACACCCACTATCATCATTAAGCTGAACTACTAATTTATAATCATAACCCAACTTATGCCATAAGCTTTCCAACTCGTGAATCCCTGTTTTAAATATCTTAGTTAAATAGCGATTATTCTTAATTGGTCCTGGGATATTCATTTTAATATCAACTAAAGAACGATTCGGATATTTAGCAAAGATCGCCTTTTGTAAAGCTACTCGTTTATCTTTTGCCGCTAAAACTTGAGCAATATCTTGTTGTTTGCCTTCATCAAAAATATTCATTAATTATCACCCAACTAATTATAGACAATTGTGCCAACTTTATCCGCTAGTTTATTGGCATTTTTCAAGGAAGTGATAATTGCCGTCTTATCAGTTTTTTCTACAAATTCAATTGCAGCTTCTACCTTAGGCTTCATACTTCCAACGGCGAAATGACCAGCTGCTAAATATTTTTTTAATTGTTCAACTTTAACTTGACCAATTGCCTGCTGATTTTCTTTGCCATAATTTAAAAAGGCGTGATCTACTGTAGTCAAAATTACTAATTCATCGGCATTAATGTCTTCTGCCATTTTAGCAGCCGAGTAATCTTTATCAATTACGCCCGTTACTCCTTCAAGATGTCCATCTTTGACAATTACAGGAATACCGCCACCACCACAAGCAATCGGGACAAAATTATTTTTCAATAAATTCTTAATTATCGGGGCATTTACAATTTCAATTGGTTTAGGTGATGGAACCACTTGACGATAACCTCTGCCTGCATCTTGTTTATAAATATAATCAGGATGATAGATTTGTTGTTTTTGCATTTCATTAAATGTGTAAAAAGGTCCAATAGGCTTGGTAGGATTAGCAAAAGCAGGATCATCGGCAGCGACAATCGTTTGCGTAATTAAAGCAACTGCTTGACTAGGAAAATTGTCAACATGCAATTGATCATCTAGTGCTTTTTGCATCCAATAGCCTATACTCCCTTGCGTCATTGCACTGATCGTATCAAGTTGCATTGCCGGATTATCCTTGCTAGCGCCCGCATATTGCTGCAAAAGCAAATTGCCGACTTGCGGACCATTGCCGTGTGTAATAGCAACTTGGACGCCTTAATCAATATCAGCAGTAATCAAATTTTGCGACCCCGCTTCTTGAGCAAATTTTTCTGCAATTGCTTGCACATCTGGATGCGTGAACAATGGTTTAGACGTAACAATGTGTACATTAACTCCTAACATGCTGCCGGCTATCAAAAGACTATCGGCCACATTATCGCGACCATCACAAAGTTAATCCTTTTAAATGACCAAACTTTTCCTTAATCGTCATAAAATCAGCTAACATTTGGGTGGGTGCCACTTATCCGTTAGACCATTCCAAACGGGAACACCAGCATATTTAGCTAAATCTTCCACATCTTTTTATGCAAAGCCACGGTATTCAATCCCATCAAACATACTGCCTAAAACTTTCGCAGTATCTTTGACGCTTTCTTTTTTACCCAGATGGATTTCACCAACACCCATATACTCTGGATTAGCACCTAAATCATTGCAAGCAACTACAAAGGCTGAACGGGTTCTAGTCGATGACTTTTCAAACAGGTGCAATGCAAAGTCAATTAAATAATTCAATTCTGCTGGTGTATAATCCATACATTTTAATAAGCTTCTACCTTGAAAAACATTTTGCAAATACTTCATTTTTTGCCTCTTATAAATCTTCATGAACTAATGGACAAGACATACATCTAGGGCCACCACGACCACGGGACAATTCGCTAGAACGGATTTCATGCAAAATAATGCCATGCCTGCGCAACAAATCATTTGATACATAATTACGATCATAGGTAACAACTTCGACTGGCGCAATTGCCAAAATCGTGTCATAACTTGAATGACCAAATAAGCTATGAGCCAGATCAGTAATTGCAGTGGCTGACATCCTTTGTGAAATTCCTACAGCCAACACATGATCACTTAAGACCAATTCATCCCCACCTTCAAGACGACCATGTTGATAACGATCACGCCAAACGGGAATCTTTGCCTCTTTAAATTTAGGATGATTCTTTAAAATAATTTCCATAAATAAAGATTCACGCCGTCTAGCGCGATAGGTCATTCGATTAATCGTCATTCCTGAACCAATTGCAGCTTGTTGATCACGGGTAAAATATACATTTGGCATTGGATCCAGATAAAATGGATAATCTGGATCTTCAGCTAGATCAGCTAAAGAAGGTTGTTTATATCTCATGTAATCCCTGACTCATCAAGTAATTGATCCAAAAATGCATAACGTATTTTTTCTGCCGTTAGCCTGTGTTAACAAATCCTCTAAATAAAGCACAAGAATTCCCTGCT
Source organism: uncultured Lactobacillus sp. (assembly GCF_947367125.1). Taxonomy (GTDB): domain Bacteria; phylum Bacillota; class Bacilli; order Lactobacillales; family Lactobacillaceae; genus Lactobacillus. Next base: position 19,684 of record NZ_CANBCQ010000020.1, on the reverse strand, counting down.
TTTTTAAGAGTTGGGTAAAAGCACCGTGTTCTTCTTGAGCAATTTTTAAATAAGGAATGTCATCAATCAACATCCGCTGTAAAATGTCTGGTGCTAAATTTTCCAGTTCTTTTCCTGGTCGATGCAACATAACTGTTTTTAACTTTCCAATTTCTGAATAAACATGAATTGGATTCGACATTTGATCACCTTCCATAATTGATGTATCCGTTTACATTAATTATGGATAAATTAGACACAAGTTACAATATTATCACATTGCAGCAATGATTTTTTTCATCAATGGAGTCAACTGCCGGTCTTTTCGCCAAACTAATTGTAAATGAGTCACCCAATTAGCATGTTTAATCGGAATCATACTTTCCTCAGCATAAGTTTTAGCAATTGACTCTGGTACTAAAGCCAAGCCCATTTTTTGCTTAGCCCACGTAATTGCCGTTCGAGAATCATCACATTTCACTGCATAAAATGGTTTAAGACCATGATGCGCAAAAGTTTGATTAAAAATAGCTTCAAAACGGCGATAAACAATTAAGGGGTGTCCTGCTAAATCTTTAATCCGTAATTCTTTCTTCTCTTTCAAAATCGGATCAGTAGTAATTGCCATCATTTTTTCAGTAGTTAAAGTCTTAGTTTGCAAACCAGTTTGATTATATGGCGTACGCACAATGCCTAAATCAATTGTCTTTTTCTCTAATTTGTCTAGAATGCCATAAGTATTATCTTCATAAATATCAAACGAAATTTCTGGATAATATTGTCGAAACTCTTCAAAAGAATTCATTGGAATTAATCCCGTAGAAGAAGATGCCATCCCAAGTGTTATCGTACCTAATTCACCTGAAACCGTCTTATGCACCTGATTTTCAGCATTTTGAGCTAGCGTAATAATTTCATTGGCATAACTTTGAAAAGTCTGTCCTGCATCTGTTAATTCAATTCCATGAGCAGTTCGTTTAAACAGTTGTGCTCCTAATTCTTTTTCTAATTGTTTTAATTGATAACTAAGCGGCGGTTGAGCAATATATAGCCGTTTAGCAGCCGATGTAATTTGCTTTTCTTCTGCTACTACCAAAAAATACCGTAATTGTTTTAAATTCATAAAGTTTATCCTTTTTTAATTTTAGTTAGCACTGATATCAAATATTTTAATATCTGATATTGTATTTTAGTATTTTATTCATTGCAAGATTTGTGCTACTTTATTAAAGGTAGATTTGGAGGGAAAACAATGTCTGATAAATTCCGCGGCTTAACTCAAGCTGAAGCAGATAAGCGCCTCAAAGAAGATGGCTTGAATGAAGTACCTGAGCCTGAATATAATTTCTTTAAGGAGTTCTTATCTAAATTATGGAACCTCTCTGCTTGGATTCTAGAAGCTGCTTTAATTCTAGAATGTATCCTAGGCAAATGGGTCCAATCTTTATTCGTATTATTGATGCTTCTATTTGCAGCATTTAATGGTGCCTCTAAAAAGAAGCAGTCAAGACGCGTTTTAAATAGTATTTCACACAAACTAACCCCTACTGTTTCAGTTGAACGTGATGATAAGTGGATCAAACTTGACTCGAAGCAATTAGTTAAAGGTGATTTAATTTCACTTAAGCGTGGGGATGTTTTAGCAGCCGATGTTAAGATTGTTGATGGCAATTTAGCTTGTGATGAAAGTTCAATCACAGGTGAATCTAAGTCGGTTAAGAAGACAATTGATAGTACTGCTTATGCGGGCACAACCGTTGTCGAAGGTGACGGCCTAGCAATTGTTACGGCAACTGGTAAAAACTCAAGAAGTGGGAAAACGATTAACTTAATCAATAATTCTGCTGCACCAGGACACTTACAACAATTATTAACTAAAATTATTTACTACCTCTGCTTGCTTGACGGGGTTTTGACTTTAGTTATTATTATTGCTTCATTCTTTAAGGGCGGCAATTTCAACACTTTTATCAATATGTTGCCATTCTTGGCCATGATGTTCATCGCTTCAATTCCAGTTGCAATGCCTTCGACCTTTGCATTGTCTAACTCATTTGAAGCAACTCGTTTAAGTAGAGAGAAGGTTCTGACTTCTGACTTAACTGGTATTCAAGATGCAGCCAACTTAAACTTACTTTTGCTTGATAAGACTGGAACTATTACAGAAAATAAAACCGCTGTAGCTGGTTGGACCGACTTAAGCGACCTACCTGATAAGGATGTACTTACTTTAGCCGGTGCTGCAACTGATAAACGTAATGCTGGTATTATTGATACAGCAATTGATGAATACTTAAATGAAAATAAAATTCCAGTAATAAATGCTGAAAAGTTCACACCGTTCACTTCCGATATTGGTTATTCGATGGCTGAAGTCGATGGTCATAATGTAAAATTAGGCTCATTTAAGCAATTATCATTGATTGATAAACATGCTAATGAAGAAGTTTCTGGTATTAACTTTAAGGCCGGACGTTCTGTAGCTGTTTTAATTGATGATCAACTCGCCGGCGTCTTTATCTTACAAGATAAAGTTAGAAAAGATTCCAAAGCAGCCTTAGCTGAACTGAAAAAGCGTGGCGTACGGCCAATTATGTTGACTGGCGATAATCAAAAAACTGCCGCAGCAGTTGCAGAACAAGTTGATTTAACCGGTGACGTAATTTCTATTCATGATTTTAACGAAAACACTGATATTAATGATCTTGCTGGTATTGCTGATGTTTTACCAGAAGATAAACTTAATATGGTTAAACTGTTCCAAGAAAAAGGCTACATCGTCGGAATGACTGGTGACGGTGTTAACGATGCTCCTGCTTTGAAGCAGGCAGAGGTCGGAATTGCCGTTTCTAATGCGGCCGACGTAGCTAAGCGCTCTGGTAAGATGGTATTGCTTGACGATGGCCTAGGTTCAATCGTTAAAATTTTAGACGCGGGACACCGAGTATATCAAAGAATGACAACGTGGTCGTTAACTAAATTGGCTAGAACTGCTGAATTAACTATGTTATTGACCTTTGGTTACCTCTTCTTCGACTATATTCCAATGGCTTTAAATGCAATGGTTATTTACACCATTATGAACAATATGGTCACAATGATGATCGGTACTGACCGGACTCACATTACCTATAAACCAGAAAATTGGAACATGACTAAATTAGCTAAAATTGCATTTTCACTAGCCGCTGGTTGGACTTTAATTGGAATTGGCTTTGTTTGGTTCTTAAATACTCATGGCTGGAGTCATGGTGCTGTTTCTACCATGGTTTATGTCTACTTGGTACTTAGTGCAATGTTAATCGTTCTAATTACTAGAACTCGTAAGTACTTCTGGCAAGACTATCCATCTAAACTAGTCGGTGGTGTCCAAATTGCGGATGTTTTGTTAACCTTTATCTTAGCCCTTTGTGGTTTAGCAATGGTGAAAATTTCCATTCAAAACTTAGCAATTACCGTTTTAGTCGCACTAATTGCTGCTGTAGTGATCGATTTAGTTTACCAACCGGTGATGAAAAACAGATAAATTATTAATTCAATTTTGCATTAAAAAAGCGCTTCTAAGAAATTATATTCTTGGAAGTGCTTTTCATTTATCTTCTTGACTCACGATATCCCGCCGCACGAGCTGCTGCTTTACTCTTAAAGAAAATTGCATTTTCGCGATTCATTCGGTAATTATGTCCACGCATTACATGAAATATTTTTGATCGCTTATTACCAACAATTTTATATTCACTTGTCCAAATTTTAGTCTTGTCATGTTGCTTACGCCTTCTTTTTTTACGATAAACGGTTGCATTAACTAATTGCGATGAACTCTGTAGATTCGCAGGTATAACACTAATTTCCCCAACTAACGTTAATAATACAACAATTGTCATCAACAAATTTTTGCATTTTTTCATTAAAAACACTCCCTAATAATAACTATATCTTTATAGTATACGCTTATATATTAGATTGTGCTTATTTCATTTGAATTAATATAAAGTCAAATTTTAATTACTTTCACTTGCGCTAAAAATATCCAGAAATTGTAAAAACAAGTTAACAAAGTCAAGATATAACTGCAGTGCACCCAGCACTGCTAGTCCATTAGTTGAAATATCACCACCATAGCGTAAATAAATATTCTTCATGCGCTGAGCATCCCATGCCGTCAATATAGTAAAAATAATGACCGCAATAGTTGAAAAAATATAATCAATTATAGAATTATGTAAAAACAAATTAATTACCATTGCTACAATTAAGCCGATTAAAGCAGCAGAAGCATAAGAACCAATTCGACTCAGGTCTTTTTTAGTTATAGTTCCGATAATTGCCATAATGATAAAAACAGTAGCCGAAGCAACAAAGGCTGAAGCAACATTGTGTCCGCTATAAGCCTCGGCAAGAAAAGCAAAAGTAACGCCATAAACAATTGCGGTTATCATCAGTAAGGCAAAACTCGCGACGGGATTACGCGTTGCTCTAAAACTAATAATAAAAGTCAAAGCAATTGGCAATAAAATTAACAGCCACACTTCCCATTGATGAGCCGCAATAAAGCTAGCAAATGATCTAGCAAAAACCGTCATTGTTAGATAAGCACTGATAGCTGAAATAAAAACCGCCAAGGCCATATATTCATATATTCTACTCAAAAAAAGATTTAACCCAGGTGCATCCACTTGTCGCCGCTCAGACTCTTGATCACAATTTCCCATCTTGATTTTCCCTCTTTTTAAACATACTCTGTACACCTAATATAACACCTGGTTTACTGAAAAAGTAACGAGACGAATTGCTATCAGCATACTATATTTTGAGTATATTATTTCACTGCTTTTTCGCTTTGGACTAGACCCATAATGCTAAACTTGATATAATTGGTATAGACATCTTAATATGAAAGAGGTACTTTTATGACAATGAGATCACTTGGTCTGTCCATTTATCCAGATCATACCAACTTTGAAGATAATACAAAATACTTAGAACTAGGTCATAAATACGGCTTTACTCGTGTTTTTATGAGTATGCTTGAGGTACAAGGTAGCCCTGAAGAAACTCAAGCTAAATATAAGAAGATTATTGACTACGGCAATAAATTAGGCTACCAAACTTTTCTTGATGTATCACCTCAGCTCTTTAAGAAATTAGAAATTGATTATTCAGATCTGAAATTTTTTGCAGATATCGGTGCAGCTGGTATTCGGCTTGATGAAGCTTTTGACGGTGCAACAGAGGCCATGCTTTCATACAATCCTTATGGCCTAATTGTTGAACTTAATATGAGTAATAATGTTGACTACCTCAACAATATTTTATCTTACCAAGCCAACCAACCTTTCATCTATGGCTGCCATAATTTTTATCCACAGCGCGGCACGGCTCTACCTTATGATTTCTTCTTAGATTGTAGTAAACGTTTTAAAAATTTTGGCATTCACTCTGCTGCTTTTGTCTCTAGTCAAGTTGGCAAAGTTGGTCCCTGGAATGTTGAAGATGGCCTCCCTACTTTAGAAGAAGACCGCAATTTACCAATCGAAGTACAAGCAATGCATTTATTTGCTTCAAATATGATTGATGATGTAATTATTGGCAACGCCTATGCTAGTGAAGCGGAACTTAAAGCACTCTCTGAAGTAAATCGCTATCAGTTAAAATTACACGTAAATTATGTATCTGACATTAACGAAATTGAAAAAACAATAGTTGAAAAGCCACAACACTTCCGCCGAGGTGACCTAACTAAGGCGGTTATTCGCTCAACTATGCCGCGAGTTACCTATAAAGATATTCCTAATCCTATCCATGATAACGAAGTAGAATTTCAACGCGGCGATATTATTATTGGCAATGATAATTTTGGTCATTATAAAAATGAATTACAAATTGTCCTTGAACCACATAAAGAACCACGCATGAATAAAGTTGGTTCTATTAGTTCAGATGAATTATTCTTGCTCGACTTCATTAAACCATGGTCTAAATTTAAATTAACCAGTAAGTAAAAAACAGCTCGTGATCTACTATTTGGTAGACACGAGCTGTTTTTTTACTTGAATAAATCGTTAAAACTTTCACTCATCGTTGGGTGCGTATAAATTTGATCCCGCAAAACATGTGCTGGTATTTTCATTTTCATAGCCAAACTGATTTGATTAATTAATTCATATGATTCAGCGCCATATAAAGTTACACCTAAAATCTGGTTATTAGCTGGATTAATTAGAGCCTTAAATAAACCACGTGGGTCTTTCAGTACTTGTGCTTTAGGAATTGCAGCTACCGGCAACTTTTTCAATTCATATTCAACTTTCTGTGCCTTTGCTTCTTTTTCATTTAGGCCAACTCGAGACAAAGCTGGCGTAATAAACACACTATATGGCACGTTAACTCGATCACTTACTTTCCTTTGGGCATCCCCATATAATTGGTCCTTAATAATTCGAAAATCATCAAGCGAAATATAAGTAAATTGTAAGCCACCTTTAACATCTCCAATTGCCCAAACATTTTTGACACTAGTCTTTAAATAATCGTCAACTGCAATTGCACCACGTTCAGTTAGCTTAATCTTAGTATTTTTTAAGCCGAGATTCTCAGTATTGGGCTTTCTACCAGTAGCTACTAAAATTCGATCAGCAGTTATTGTTAAAGACTCGCTATTTTTCTCATAATAAATAGTATGATCATCAACCTTAGTAATTTTTACGCCTAATTCAAATTTCACGCCATTAAGTTCAAGATCACGCTTAATTTCAGCTGCAATATCATCATCTTCACGTGGCAAAAAATTATCGTGCAAGTCCAATACGGTTACTTCTGAACCATATTCTGCAAACATTGAGGCAAATTCTAAGCCAATATAGCCAGCACCAATGATGACCAACTTCTTAGGTAATTCAGCTTGGGCCATAGCAGCAGTTGAATCAAGAATAGCACTACTTTCTGCCAGACCGGGAATCGGCAACATCACTGGAACTGCTCCAGTGTTAATAAAAATTCGCTCACCGCGGTATTCTTCTACTTGACCATTTGTTAAAGTTACAGCAACTTCATGGTCTCCTGTAAACTTAGCAGTACCATCAAGCACAGTCACTGTCTTCTCATCTGCTAGCATATGGTAATTCTTTCCGCGTAACATTGAAGTCATTTTGTTTTTGCCATTAACTGCATCTACGAAATCCACGCCATTACCCGCTTCAATAATTAAGCGTTTAGATGGCAGACAAGCAATATTAATGCAAGTACCACCATACATTTGATTGGATTTTTCAATGACTAGGACTTCTTCGCCCTTTTGCGCTAAAAATTTAGCTAGCGTTTTGCCGCCTTTACCAAAGCCGATAATAATATTCTTTACTGTTTTCATAATTAAATCCTCTAATTCAACAATTTGTTGTTCCCTATTGTGAATGATTAAAGCGTTTTTGTCATCTTTTTTGTTTGGCAATAAAAAAACAAAACCTCCTAAAAGCGAGTCGCCTTTAAGAGGTTTGCTAAAATTTCTGTTGATCGGGCATCGTGAATAAGGATTCTCGATGCAACACTTTCTTTAGTATAACGATGTTTGGAAGTTAGATCAAGCACGATTTTTAGAATGATTAAGTTAATCGATTATCTATTTTTTTATTTTTAGATCTCTTGATACAAGAGGAAGATGCCTCCACATACGTGGAGAATACCAATTGGGCTGTGGTGGCTATGTGCAGCTCAAGGGATCACCTCCACATACGTGGAGAATACGCTCGAAATGTGGCTATCATCGATAACAGACAGGGATCACCTCCACATACGTGGAGAATACCTGCCTTGATGTCTTGTGGTGCATCATCAACGGGGATCACCTCCACATACGTGGAGAATACAAAATGTTGCACAATCAATGTAGATTTCATATAGGATCACCTCCACATACGTGGAGAATACTGGAGCAATCCTACTAAAACTGGTAATTTAATGGGATCACCTCCACATACGTGGAGAATACCGCACGTGACCAACTTGGTCATCATAACGAAACAGGATCACCTCCACATACGTGGAGAATACACTAAACAAATCCCGCTATATCAATGATCCTTAATTCAAATCATAACATTTTCAATCACTTTTAAGAAGACTCACTTTTCAAAATTCATGTAATTAGATATTCAAAGTTAATTGAATAAAATAAGATTTTCTTTTTCTGCTTCGTTGACTAACTCCCCGATCATCGTTAAGCTTCATTCAATTTTTATTTAGCAGCTTAGCTTCAAGATACATCTGAAAGATTTGTTCATCTTGCAAATTTTGTAATTTTTTACAATCAGCACCAATAATATTGCTAATTATGGCATTAATTGCTCTCCTTCCCTGATTAATAGCACGTGTTTTTTAGGCATATAATGAAAAGGCTTAGAAATACCTTTAATTTTTTTATTTAGCTTTCGCAGTTTTTCAAATAATTGGCTATAATCCATATCAGCACTTAATGATTGTTTTAATAAATTCCAATTATCCATCAGATAAAAAACAGCTTGATCAAACTTCTTATCACTCAATAGCGCTTCTCGCTCAGTAATTTTATCGATTAATAAATCAATTTGACCTATCGTTTTCTTCATACTACTAACCCATATTTTATCTTACTCTTTTTAAATTATTCAAAAAGATATTAAAAAAATTTCGCCGCTTTTCTTCACTTCCAGTCTTTCTAGCCAAAGCTTGAAAAGTTTTAATATCCTTGCTTAATGTCTTATTCAATGGGTGAACTGTAGCAATAATTTGAGAAACGTAATATGACACTGATTTTTGATATATAATCGCTTCAATCTTTTTAATTAAATAATCTAATTTCTTTTGTAAAAGCAAGGTATATTTTGAATCTTGAGCATATTGTTCTCGCCATAAATTCAATAGCCCGAAGCATTTAAGAAAATTCTCGTCTTTACGGCAATCAATGTCATTATTAATTGAATAATAAATAATACTCGTATCGACTAATATCTTCCGTCGTGCCGCACCTACCAGCAGATCTGCTATTTGGACACCTATATATTCTTTTGAATCAACAAATCTTACCCTATAAATTTCTATAAAATCCTGTTCACCTAAAAAATTATTAATCAGAAACTTAAAAATTTGTATCAATTCTTCCCTAGAACTAAGACACATTTGTTGATCAACAAATACTCGTAATTCAAAAATTTCATGATCATTTGGAGATTTAGATCTAACTAAACGAAGTATACGTTTAAGAGGATAGGCATAAGCTTCAATTGCACCCGCCATTTTTATATCTTCGGAATACCCAGCCCTATAGTGATATTCATTAGAATGATTCAATAACTAAAAGTTGAACCTTGAAGATCAAAATGTACTCTCTGTGCCGGATTCTCAGCAAAAAAGCAAGGTAAGTATCTACAAATTCATCTATCTCAAATAAATTATCAGCTGAGGATAACTGTAAGCTCCAACAAATACTTAAAAAATTCATTACTTGAAGTATATTACGTCGATTTTCATTCTCTTTGGCAACGTCATTTACAAAGAATTTATTAAGCTGCAACTTTGCTCGACTTATAGTTTTAAGTAATAAATTATTAGTTTGCAAATTTTTACTTCGCTGAATTATTGCTTCTTTTAGATAATTTAAATCAGTATCGTCCATAGTTTTCACCTAATAATCACTGTAATTCAAAATTTCTTGTGGTATATAGCAATTACTTACAAATAATTTATGAATCATTCTTTGATATGTAGGTGAAAAATACTGTAAAAAATCCATCAATTCTATATCTTTCACCTGATTACGCTTTTTATTTTGATCAAGCCGAGACATGATATTTTCACTAAATGCTTTATCTAACATCTTTTCATACACTTCTACCCAAGGTCTAATATCATGATATGGTGTATGGTCCCGAACATTTAAAAAGATACTAATTCCTGCACCATCTAAATCACCAATGTATAATTTATTCCTGTCAAAAAATCAACTGGTAAATAATATTTAGCCAAAGGATTATTAAGCAAGTCAACTAAAGAATTAATCTCCAAATTCATAAACTGAGTTTTCTTTTGTTCGTGGTATGCTTTCACTAAATCAAACATTGGATCTTCATTTTCAATCATAATGAAATCATTACCTTGACCAGTTAGAGGAATAAAATTCGTGAACTCATATGTCCTATACATATTTAATTGAGCATGATCAATATGATACCGTTTTAAAATGGAAATTCCATTTTTCTTTTCGAAAACTTTTTCTTCACCAAAGATTTCTAAGCTACGCTCATTAATCGATACCGTCTTACTAATTTTGACTTTATTTTCAGTCAAAAATACATCTAATTTTTTCAAAAAATCGTACTCCTTTAAAAATTCCTTGTGCCAATTGTCTGGCTCCAAAAAAATATTTTTATCACCTTTTTTAGGTTCAAGATACCAGCTAACATCTATCTGATTAAAACTATTTAGTTTTTTAACCAAATCTGCTGAAATTAATCTCGTTATAGAAATAGCACTTAGCTAGATTATCTTTATTTGCCGTAACTCCTCGAGATTTTATAGGTACTAAAACTCCAGATTTAACATATTGTGAAACTAGTTCAACTGTATCCTCATACTTAAAACTCCTCCACTTCTTCTGCAAATACGAAAATAATAGTGTTTGCCCAATCTTGCCTCTCTTTTTTACTGGCTCCTTTTCATTTATACTCTTCTTTCAATATTTCAAATTTACAAACTACAGATGCGATGGTATATTAACATCTGCACATTCGTTCTAATAATCACAATTATATAAACATGTGTTCTATGCGTCAACAATTTTTCGAACGAAAGTTTTAAATATTGTCTAAAAATAAAAAAGGATTGATTTATCTCTGTTTTCAAAACATTGATAAATCAATCCTTTTTAATTCAAACTACTTTCACGCAAAACTAAGCTAGTCTTAAAGACTACCTTATATGGCGTAACTTTTTCATTAGTTATTACTTGTTGCAAAACCTGCATCCCCATTGCACCCATCGCATGGGTATCAACATGCACACTACTCAAAGCCGGATTAGCAAATTTTGCTGCAGTTGTATCATTAAATGAAATAACACTCACATCATTCGGTACTAAAATATTCGCTTCACGTAACGCCTTTAATGCTCCGATAGCCATAGCATCATTGGCAACAATTAAACCATCAGGTATTTTTTTACCGGCCTCAATTACCCGCTTGATAGCTTCATAACCTGATTCAGGCGTAAACTTTCCAACAAAAATTTTGCTCGAATCAAATAAACCTAATTTTCGCGCATAAAATTCAAAATCTTGAAAGCGAAAATCAATTAGATCTTCCTTGTCATATTCATCATTAAGGTCACCAGCCAACATTCCAATATCTTTTTGGCCTATCTTAATAAAATGATCAACAATTTCTTTAATTGATAAGTGAAAATCTGAATAAACACAGCAATATCCTTCAGCCAAAGTGTTCCGCCCCACAAACACTAGTGGCCTCTTAAAAGCTTTTAACTTTTTCAGCTGATGATCAGTAAATTGATTAGAACCAATAACAATTATGCCTTCAGCTTTGGTTAAATCTAACCAGGCATCACTTTGATAAAAGACTTTAGTATCATAACCAACGATTCTAGCCTGCTCATTAATTCCCATACGAATTGAATAGTAATAAGTATCTTTAATTTCTTGCTCAGGTTGGTACCATAAGACCACTGCAATAAATTTATTTTTGCTTCGCTTTTTACGAATATTCTTTTGATAATTCAGTTTTTCTGCGATCACAAAAATTTTGCGCTTAGTTGCATCATTGACTGCTAAAGTTTGATCATAATTTAATACTCGTGAGACAGTTGCCGCTGAAACTCCAGCTTTTTGGGCAATTTCTTTAATTGTAGCCAAAATCCTAGCTCTCCTTCGTCATAATTTGTTAAATGATATTCTACATTTTTATTTTCTAAATATCTAGTTATAAGTTTTACTAAAACTAAATATATTTACTAAAATTATTTTAATCATATAAACGCAGATTTACCAAGGCTTGAGCACATTTTATATAGATTGCATTTGATTTTTTTAGTTGACTATTTAAATTAACCGCGTATTATTAGGCATACAAAACAATAATTTGCAGCTTTGATAAGGAAATTTAGCAAAGTAAAAATAATTCCAGAGAGCTTTTGGTCGGTGAAAAAAAGCATTTATTTTTTACTAAATATCACCTTTGAGCTAAAATTGTGATTCATTAGCAATTTTAGGATCCGCCCTCTATCGCGGTAGCATATCGCCATTTAAAGTGGCCGTATGTGAATTAAGATTCAATATTTTTATTGAAAATTTAGGTGGTACCGTGTTAAATAAACGCCCTATTAGGTCAATAAGATTGGCCTAGTAGGGCTTTTTTTATTCAGCTGCTTTGGTTTTTAAAAGGAGGAATAATATGCATTCAAAAACCAAAGTTTTGTCGTTCATGTTATTATCATTGTCCAGCCTTGCATTAACAGCTTGTGGCAATCAAGCTCGCAAGAATACCAGTTTAGCAAATGAACATTTTAAAGAAACAGTGCCTAAAAAGCCCATTAAAAAGGGCGGGACTTTGACTTATGCTTTAGAAGCGGATTCTCCCTTTACTGGGATCTTTTTAGCTGAAATAGCTGACACTCATCCAGATGCCATTGTTAGTGATCCGGGTAATGAAGAACTATTTACATATGATAAAAACCGGCAATATAACAATCTTGGTGCCGCCACTTTAAAATTGGATCAAAAAGCTAAAACTGCCACCATTGCAGTTAAAAAGAAGGTTCGCTGGTCTGATGGGCAACCTGTTACGGCCAAGGACCTTGAATATGCTTATGAAATTTTAGCCAATCCTAAGGTCAATACTACTATGTACAACTCTGACTTAGAAGATTTGAAAGGTGTAACTGAATATCACCAAGGAAAGGCTAATAAAATTTCTGGAATTGAGCTACCTGATGGTCCCAATGGGAAAAAAGCTGTTCTGCATTTTAAAGAAATGCATCCTGCTATGTTAGAAGCTGGTAATAGCTATATCTGGAATCATGCAGCACCTTATCACTATTTAAAAGATGTGCCCTTCAGTAAACTCGTTTCTAGCGACAAAGTTCGTAAGAAGCCATTATTCTTCGGTCCCTTTAAATTAGATAAATTAGTGCGAGGACAATCGACTACCTGGTCACGCAATCCTTATTATTGGCGTGGTCAACCTAATTTTGACCATGTTAACATCTCTGTCATCAGCAATAAAAATGCGTCACAAGCAATTAAAAGTCACAAATTTGACGTGGCTGATGTAATCAACTCAGAATACGACCAGGTAAAAAATACAAAGGGTGTTAATTTTATTGGTCAAAAAGCTTTAGGCTATAGTTATCTTGCTTTTCGCGTCGGCCGTTGGGATAGTAAATTAGGCAAAAATGTTGAGAATAAGCACAGTAAGATGAATAACCTAGCTTTAAGAAGAGCAATGTTATCAGCCATGAATATTGATATGATCAACCACCGCTTCTATCATGATCTTAATTTCCGAGTTGACACTTTAATTCCAGAACAATACGGTAAATTTCATGATGGAAGTATTCCTGGTTATCCATATAATCTTAAAAAGGCAAAACAATTGCTAGATCAAGCTGGATATAAATATCAAAAAGGTGCCAAATTCCGTAGTCAGCCTAATGGTAAACCATTAACAATTAACTTAGCAGTTCGCGCATCGTCACCAAACGCGGAATCTATCTGGTCCAATTATATTCAACAATGGAAGAAGGTCGGCTTGAATGTACGTTTTTTAGGCGGTCGACCAATGGAATTCAATTCTTGGGTTCAAGCAGTTAAAGCCGCAGACCCTAGAATTGATGTACTTGAGGGTACCTGGGGCTTAGGAGACGCTTCACCAAATAGTCTCTATGGTCAAAGTTCGCAATTGAATTTTGCCCGGTTTGCTTCTAAAACCAATAATAAACTATTAAACGATATCGACAGCCAAAAGGCCTTCGATCCTAACTACAGAGTTCAAGCCTTCAAAAAATGGCAAAGATGGATGCATGATCAAGCCTATTTCGCACCAACCTCCAATAGTTATGAATTGACCGCCGTTAATGCAAATGTCACTGGCTGGTCAGTTAAATACAATAGTAATGTCTGGTATGACGCCGGCTTTGTTAAAAAATAATTCTTAATATAATATCAACTTGCTCAAATAAAAGAGGGAACTAAATCAGATCGATTTAATTCCCTTTTTTTATTATTCTATTTTTAGGCGCCGTGATACTTAACCAAACTGTAAATATCAACATCTGGCAACTTTTCTCTACCATGTAAATCTGGTAATTCAATATAAAACGCAGCACCTACAAGCTTACCACCAAGATTTTCGATTAATTCTTTAGAAGCTCTTAAGGTACCAGCAGTAGCCATCAAGTCATCACACAGAACCACTCTTTGACCCGGCTTAATTGCATCTTTATGCATTTCCAAACTATTTGAGCCATATTCCAAGTCATAGGAAGCACGTTCAACTTCTCTTGGTAACTTATGTGGCTTTCTTGCAGGTACAAAACCTAAGCCTAATTCAGTAGCTACAGGACAACCTACAATAAAACCACGAGCTTCAGGTCCAACAATTACATCTGCCTTCTTACTCTTAGCATATTCTGCTAATTCATGCGTAGCGGCGCGATACAATTCACCATCTTGCAAAATCGGTGTGATGTCACGGAAAACAATGCCCTTGTTAGGAAAATCCTGAACACTTGCAATATATTTACTAAAATCAACTGCCATAAGAAGCAAAACCTCCAAAACTCTGTGTGTTTGTATTCAAACACTTTCGACCAGTATATTTTACCAGATTTTAACAATAAAAGCACTGAAAACAGGATAATTATCTAATTATTTGCCAAATTATTAATATATGTAATTAAACGTTGACTTGGCATCGTCCGCAATTGACTGACAAACTTAATTTGCGAAGAAGCTGCCATCAAGTACTTCGATGCCGTTAATGGCTGCTTCTTAGGAGCTGGGGCACCGACTAACTTGCCTTCGTCTAGTTTTACAAAACCAAGTTCAAAAAATACTCTCAGAATGAAAAGCACACTATCATAATCTAAACCTAAATATGGTGCTACGGTTCGATAATCTGCTGGGGTTAATGTTGGATGACTATAAATATACTTTAAAATATTTCCAAAATAACTTTTAGCTGGAATTTGCTCAACTGGTAATTGATCAAGCAAAAAGCGCAAATAGATCTGTTGGTAATTCTTTTCCAAAGCTTCATCCAACTCAACTTGATTACGTGGCACATCAAGTAAAGCGATCGTTTCACCTGTTTGATCATAATCTTTAACCAAACTAATCTTATCTTCATCGATTTGCAGTCTATTACGCACAATCGGAATATTTTTTTGATCAAATAATAGATAACGGTCAGCAAAACCCATCACATATTTTTCTTGACGTAAATCGATTACCGGTATTGGGACGGCTAATTTAGGGGAGGCAAAAGCGAGACCAGTCATAATTCCTTGTAAAGAAATTTGCTTTCGGTAAGTGTTTAATGATAACTGCACAAAAATTTTAGAAATAAATGGTAAAAGATTATTATTCAAAAAGCCCTTATTAAAACCAACTACCGCTAAATTTCTACCTTGCTTGTTAACAGTAAATTTAACGTGATTCTTATCTTTACCCATTTTAAAAAAGTGAGTGATCGTTGGATCAGAAATACTAAAAATTGGTTGTGGATCACCCGTACCAAAAGGTCCTACCTGGTTGATTTGCGCTAAAGTTTGCGGACTTAATCCTTTCATAGGTAGTTCCATATCATAATCTTTAGTTTCAAGACCACCCTCAACTTGGAAATTATTTTCAAATTGGTCTCGTAACAGAGCAATTTTTTCTTCTTCCATTGACAAGCCACAAGCAAAATCATGACCACCAAATTTTGTTAAGTATTGGTCTTTAATAGGATTCAATGCATTAAATAAATTAAACCCAGTAAATGAACGACCTGATCCTTTAATTTCACCTGCAGCATTTTTAGTTAAAACAATTGTCGGCTTATGTGTTTTTTCAACAATCTTGTTAGCAACTAGCCCCAAGACGCCTTCATGAAATTCTGGATCATATAAAACTAAAGTATTTTGCTTCTGCCAGCTATTTTTTTGAATCAAATCCATACATTTTTCATAAACTTGAGTGGTCAACTCTTTACGCTGATTATTAAGTTCTTCAATTTTATCAGCTATTTTTTGTGCCTCGAGATCATTATCACTTAGTAAAAGCTCAACCGCCAAATTAGCATTATCTAACCGGCCGACAGCATTCAAACGTGGAGCAATATTGAATCCTACATCAGTCTCATTGATTCCACCTAAAGTTAGATCAGCATTTTTAATTAAAGCACGCAAACCAGGTCGCTCTGTTTGATTAAGCATTTCCAGGCCACGCTTAACAATAATATGACCCTCACCCGTGACTTTAACCATATCACCGATCGTACCGATCATTGCTAAATCAAGTAATTCGGGCATCGTATCTTGCATTAAACCACGACAAATTGTATAAGCGACTCCAGCACCGCAATAGTCATCAAAAGGATATTTTTGCCCAGGATAATTACAATGGACAGTTGCATAAGCAGCTGGTTTTTCTTCCTGAAAAGTATGGTGATCTGTCAAAATCACATCAACGCCATGCTCTTGCGCATATTTAACTTCTTCAATCCCAGTAACTCCATTATCAACTGTGATAATTAATTTAGTTCCATCAGCTACAATATCTTGGTATCGAGCTAAATTAGGACCATAACCATCTTTAAAGCGATCAGGGATAAAATAATGAACATCTGCGCCCAAAATACTTAATGTCTCTGTCATAATGGTTGTTGCGGTAATCCCATCGGCATCGTAATCGCCATAAATGGTAATTTTTTCACCATTATCAATTGCTTGATTAATTCGCTCAATCGCTTTATCCATATCGTGCATGAGTGCTGGATCAGCTAAATTATCTTCTGTAGCATTAAACCAAAAATCGAGCTTTTCGTCCGTATTAATACCGCGTAAAGCAAATAACTTAGCTGCGATTGGACTCAATTGATACTTCTCAACTAAGTCTGGTGCTAATTCTTGAGCTGTTCTTTCTTGCCATTTCATTAATTATCAAACACCTTATGTTTTTTCAAAACGAAAAGGCACTCATGATTGAGTGTCTTTATTACAAAATCTATTATAATTTTAACGCAAATCTAAATCAGGTTAAAGATTGTAGATTTTTATTTTAACTTGAAAACCTTCAAATTATCATCGGTAGCTTTTTCCGTTTTAATTAAATTGCCACGGATAGCCCAGCGATTCTTGCCCCCATCAGCACAAGTGATCAAAGTTACGATATTTTTCTTCGTATTATCAACCAGCCAAACAGCTGTAGGATCAACAACCTTTTTCATATAAATTCGGTAAACATATACTTTATTAAGATTAGTTAAATAAATTAACTCTCCCCTTTTGACATCTTCTAATGGTGAAAATAAGATACCTTTTGCTGTCATATAGTGACCCGCCAAAGGATAATTTCCCTTACCCATCACTTGATCAGCTCGCATCGTACCACCGCCTGTCGACATGGCATCATCACTCATGCCTAACATAATTGGCAAGGACATATTTACATCAGGAATTGCTAACGCACCAATCGCACCAGAAGTTTTCTTAACTTGTGATCTTGTTGCTTGCGCTATTCCCAATGATTTTACTTTACTAAAATCATACATCCCTTTTTTACGTAGATTTTCCGTAACTTTACTTTTATTCAAGCCATTGAGAGTAGATTGCTGATTATGACGAATCATTTGATTGCTAATTTGTTTATTAAAGATTAGCGCCACACCAACGATTAAAAGGATAATGGCCAAAACTCGTAGTATAATTCTACTAATATTTGTTTTCTTTTTAGCCATTTTATTTCCCCTTGATGTCAATATAAATTCTTGTGTTATCACGTCTCATGTGTTGATTTATAGCCTTTTTCGTTTTTAAATGTTCCATAGGATACCACCTAATGTGCTGATTATTCAGTAGATTTTACGTAGATTTTCTATAATTGTCAAACCGCTCACAGACTAGCTGTGGGCGGTTTTTCATGTCCAATATAAACAATATCATTATAGCACATTGCAATAATGAAGGCTTAGCCATTGAAAAGATGGAAAGAGCCACCTTAGAGATCAATTTCTTCTAGGGTCTTTTTTGCCTGTAGCATGTTCCATTCCTTCAGTAGTAACTACCCATTGTTTACCAAATTTACGGACGGTTCCCTCAGGAAATTTTTCGGGTGATTGACTTATAGTTTTTCTAACATAGCCTTCGGACACGCCCCAAATGCTAGCAGCTTCTCTTGCTTCCATTATATCATCACTATTAAGATTTATTTTCATGGTCTAACTCCTAAATATGTTAAGACTTTTAGCAACACTACTAATGCTGAACAAACTAAAATAATGGTCCATGCTAAACGTTTACTCATAGATTTTCTCTCCTAACTAATTTATAATAGGCTAAAAGGAGCCTTTCGGCTCCTTACAGCTTTAAGGTCTAATGTGGAAATAGCTGAGCAATTCAACGACTGCCGAAATAATTGTTGCAATTGCTGCAGCCACTTCTAACGGAGTAGCCTTAGGGCTTTTTTTCTTTCGAAGTTTTTTCCGAAACTTCTTAGGAACTTTTCTCCGCGCCAAGATTATCACCTCCTTCATTTATTATATTATCACGTTATCGTGATAAATGCAATAATTATTTCTTTGAAAATGCAAAAAAGAGCCACCCCAGAGGACAAATCCTCCAGAGTGGCTCTTTCGTTGCTATTTAAAACTGATAATTTAAGTATCAAAAAAGCCCTTGCGGCACAGCAAGAGCAACAAACACCGACTAGACGGCTAGACACATGCCCAAAGTAACCAGCTTCGGGACTTTAAACGAAAGTGTATCCTTTCATGTCCACCACTATTATATATTAAAAGTGAACAATGTTTCAATATTTTGTTCTTATTTTAAAATTTGCTAAAATATAAATGGTTGTGTGGAACCCAACCAATTCCAAATTATCACAACCTAGAAAGTGTTACTTTCATGTCTATAACAGCTTTTGTGGCTACTACTTTTTCAAGTGTTTTAGCCACTGTAATTGCTTCATGGATCATTAAAAAGTTTATGAAGTAAAACTCAAGAGAGCAAGTGGGTAATACCACTGCTCTTTTTATTATATCATTACACAAAAAAAGAGCCACCCCAGAGGTTTTACCCTCCAGAGTGGCTCTTAAAATGCATTTTAATTCACTTCATTAATACTTATATGCATAGAAGCTTAAAGCTACATATAAAGGCACCATTCTGCCCGATAAAGTCATTTTATCATAGAAACAAAAAAAGAGCTACTTCAGGAAATTAATCCCAAAGTAGCTCTTTTATTGTCCAATATAAATTACATTTACGATTATAGCACGATATAAGCACGGTTACCTGTGACATATACCTGCTTGCCTTTGTGTAGCTCTTTGAGCTTAAGAAATCTGCCAACGCGACCTTGAATCTCAACTTTTGAGTTAAGTTCCAAGCCGTAGACTTTCCCAGCGTCTGCCTTTGGTGCATCTAAGGCGTGAGTATGTGGCATCACGATCTTGGCAACGCC
>NZ_CANBCQ010000019.1 GCF_947367125.1 uncultured Lactobacillus sp. | reverse complement strand
CCTACTTTGATTAAATAAATAATTAAAAAATCAATTTACGAGAAAGATCTATTTACACAAAAGATTTGACAGTTTCGCACATTCTTGGGGCTGGCTGAATCAAGATAAAGAAAAGGCGGTCAAGGATTACTTTTATCCTACTAAATTGTTAGTTGATCAAATAAGTAAAGAAAGACCACAATGGACAGAAATGACCTATGAGCAATATCTTGACGCAATTGGTGAGAACGAAGCTATTTTTGTCGGCAATAGTGAAACCGTTGCAAATAAGATTATCAAAATTATGGAAGAATTAGGATTAACGCGCTTTTATCTTCATTTACCAATTGCTTCAATGCCTTATGAAGATGTGATGAATGCGATTAGAATTTATGGAGAAGAAGTTGTTTCGAAGGTTAAGGAATATTTTCAAAAAAAGAGTGAAAAAGAACGATTTACCTTAAAATGGAAGAGTAGTAAGTAAGAACATCGATAACTGCAGAAGTTAATAGCTTTTGCAGTTTTTTATGTATTGATGGCTAAATAAGAAGGTGGTATTTTTAATAAAAAAGATAAGGGGAGACAAATTATGATTATTCGCAGTGTAACAATGGATGATCTAGATGAAGTGGTAGAACTAGAATCTGCCGCATTCAAAATGACAAAAGAACAAACTGAAAAAGATATGGTTGGTAGAATCAAGAATTATCCTGATACTTTTTTGGTAGCTGAAGAAAAAGGCAAGGTAATTGGTCATATCTTTGGTCCGGCTTTTGATCAACGCTATATTGAAGATGAATTATATTTTAAAAATCATCCTAATCAAAAGGATGATCGCTATCAAATGGTCTTAAGTCTTGCGGTCGTTCCGGAATACCGCAAACATGGTGTAGCAACGAATTTGATTGAAGAATTGGCTAAAGTTGCTAAAAAACAAAATCGTCAAGCTATTTCGCTGATTTGTTTGCCTAAATTGATTAAATTTTATGAAAAACGTGGTTTTAAAAATGAAGGTGAAACTAGCGACGATATTCCAGATCCAACTGGTGTCACTAGTGTAAATATGGTAAGGACTTTATAAAAATGACTGAGTTAACTGAAACGATGTATGCGATTTTTGATCGCCAAGAATTTTCTTTTAAAAAATTGAAGGAGCAGTATTCTGAAGATGAATTAGCTCAGATTAAGGCTGACTTTAAAGATGTTTGGCAAACTTGGAAAAAGGTAAACATAAACGTTTATCAAAAACTGCCTCAGGATCAATTTTCTAAAGTTCATGTAGAAAGCTGGACCAATGGCTGGAATTTACGCGATCACTATTGGGCAGCTTATCGGTTAAATGCTTTAGCAGACAAAAGTCCATGTATCGGTGTCATGCTGGATAAGAAGCAGTTGCAGGTTTATCTCATGTTTCAACATTATAAGAGCCAAAAGCGTGGCGATAGTCCTGAACAATATAACGAATTATTAACTGATATCCTATCTTGGGCAGAAGGGCGGACAACTGATAATTGGTATTTATGGGACAAGAATGAAATGGAATTTGCTGATCATTTATCCTTAAATGATTATTTAACAGATGCTGAGAAGCAGATTTTATTTAATAAGGAAGCGATTCAATCTAGTTTTTTACTAGGAAAATTTGCTTTTAGAAAGCAAGATCAAGTTGCAAACATGGAAAACTTCATTTTAGATGGGATTGAACAATTATTACCGCTATATCAGAAGTTAGTAAACTAAAACGCGTTTAAACTGTATTTTAAAGTGATCATGCTACATAATGAAAGTAATTATTGTTGTCATTGTTTGAATTGAGAGGATAACAAATGAATATTTATTTGATTATTGGCATGATCATTTTAGGTTTAGTTACCGGTATGGTGACTAGTATGATTGGTGCCAGCGGTGTTAATATAACAGTTCCAGTTTTGACTTTATTTTTAGGATTAAATTCTCATATGGCAATTGGGACCAGTCTAATGGTCGATGTGATCACTAGCATTGTTGTAGCGATTAGCTACTTTCGTCATGGCAATGTTCGTTTGCAGGCTAGTCTTTGGATTACGGTCGGTTCAATTATTGGGGCGCAGATCGGTAGTCATTGGGCAGGCAATATTCCGGATGGACCGTTAAGCATTATTTTTGCTGTTGTTTTGATTATTTCTGGACTAGGTACCTTAAAAAAGGGCGGTCAAACTTTTGATCCTAATAAGGGTGTCCATTTGAAAAATAAATATTTACAGACTTTAGTTTTAATTTTGCTAGGTCTGGGTATTGGCTTAATTAGCGGCTTAGTTGGTGCCGGTGGTGGTGTCATGGCTTTGATCATCATCATTTTCATTTTGCATTATCCAATGCATGAAGCTGTTGGAACTTCTACTGTAATTATGGTGGTTACTGCTTTATCATCACTGCTTGGCTACGCTAGATTAGGTAATGTTGATTGGTTATTAGGGCTGTATATCTCAATTGGTGCAGTGATTGCCGGAATCTTGGGTGCTAAATTTGCTAATTCAATCAATGAAAAGAAGTTAAACAAGATTGTTGCCTTAATCTTTGTTTTCCTAGGAATTGTAATGCTGGTCGTGAATTTAATTAAGTAAAATCCATGCATAAAGGTAATAATGCAAAATAATAAGTTGGTATTTTTTGAATAAGTATTGCTGTGCTATATTGAAAATGTGAATTAAAGGAAGTAAAAACAATGAAATATAGAAATTTAGGCAATACTGATATTAAGGTTTCGCCCATTAGCTGTGGGATGCATGAGCTTTGGCAAACATACTGAAAATAATCAATGGTCTTTAAACTATGACGATACTGAGAAAAAGGTTCAGAAGAAGTTGATTACTAAGATGAGTTATATATCCCACACCAAATCATTGGTGCAATTGATCATAATCCACCTGTAGGTACAGTTCTTCTGGATAAAAAATAAAACTATATTAATCAACGTTATCTAATAGTGCTATAATATCTGTGTTGGATTTTTTAGAAAAGAGATAAAAACAAAAAATGAATACAATTGCATTTAACCAACAATTATCAGATAAGTTGAACGAAGAACTTAATCCAGAATTGTTCTCTACTCCAGGTAAGGGTGAGATCACAGTCGTTGCTAATGAAAAGAAAGACTTGCGTGAGTACCGCATTATCACCAAGGATAATAAAGTTGTCGATGTAATCGATGCCTATGATGCAGACCACGACGCAGATTATCAAAAGATGATGGATTTCTTAAAGAATTACCGTTAAAAATTGAATTAAAGTAATAGACTAGAAGCTTGATAATGAGTTTCTAGTCTATTTTTTTGTCCGTTTTTCCTAAAGAATTAGCTGAAAGTAGCAATAATTCTGCCGTTAAAGTTATGTTTTTGACCGCTTAGTAAAAAGTGATTGAATATTAAAAAATAGTAGTAATATTAAATATCAATAATATAATTTTAATATTTTAATTTACTTGGAGATGAGAAAATGAGCATCAAGGGGATATTTAAGGTTAATAAAGCTCGATTCATTTTAATTTTTCTAATGGTTATCATTGGTATGGCCGTCGACGCCGCTTCACAATATCTGATGACCCCGGCTTTTAACCAGTTAAAGAGAATGAATTTATTTGGTTTTATTATTTTTATTTGTTTGGCTATTGGCTGTGATCTAGTTAGATTAGCCTTGATCACTAGTTCAGATTACTTATATGGAAAGCAATCACAATCTTATTTGCATCAAATTCGTGTAAAAATTAGTCGCTACTTTTTTAAAAATGAAATTGATCAGACTGCTAAAGTGCAAAATGAATTGGTTGCCAATCTTGATCAACTAACGCAAAATTATTTAAAGCCAATTAAAAATGGTTTTATGTACTTGTTAGCAGTGCTTTTTTCAATTGGAATCCTGTTTTCATTTAACTGGCTTTTGGTTGTAATGACGGGTATCTTGACTGTGATTTCATTGTTTTTGCCTAAAACTTTTGAAAAAATGACGTCATCAGCTACGATAAAGGTTACCAAGAAAAATGAAAAGTTCTTAAACACTTTAGCTAAGTGGATGAGTGGCTTGGATGAATTACGAAGATATGCCAGTTTTAATATTTTTAATGAGTCAGTTAACCAAAGTGCGGACGAATATAAAAAGGCAGCTATTCATCAAGGTACAACTATTGCTATTGCAGATATGATCACCTTTGTTGTTAATATTGCGGGACAAATGCTCTTGATGGTTTTATGTACCTACTTATATTTGCAAGGTCAGATTGTCTTTGGTGCGGTAATTACTACTATTCAATTTAGTTCAACTGTGATGAATGGCGTTTCAGCATTTGTAACGGAATGGAATTTAATTAAATCCACCAAGGATCTGAATAAGGAGATTACTAACCTTCAAGCTCCAGTAAAAATTGCCACTGATCAACATCAGGTTAAGAAGATTAACAAGCTGGAAGTGAAAAATTTGGCCTTACAATTCAAAAATGGTGAGTATTTATCTTATCCAAATTTTACAGTTAAGCAAGGCGAAAAAATCTTGCTTACTGGTGACAGTGGAACTGGAAAGTCAACTTTGTTTAAATTGATTTTAGGTAAATTGACGCCAAGCAAAGGTGAGATCAATTTTCTTGATCATAATGACCAAAAATTAAATTTTGATCTTGATGAATTAGGCTATATTGCTCAAGATAATACTTTGTTTCCTGGCACAATTGCTAATAATGTCACGATGTTTGACAGTGATTTAAATAGTCATATTTCAGGTGTATTAGATCAGGTAGGCTTTACTAAAGATTTGGACAAAATGTTTGCCGGTCTTGACAGCCAGATCGATTTGGATAAAGGAAACTTATCTGGAGGACAAAGGCAGAAGTTAGTGTTGGCTAGAGCCTTGATTCATCAATCACCTTGGCTATTGATTGATGAAGGAACCAGTGCAATTGACAGTGTTGGGACGAAGCAAATATTACAAAATTTATTGAGTACTCCAAGTACGGTAATTATGATTGCACACAATTATTCTACAGAGTTAGTTTCAATGTTTGATCGACAAATTAAATTGACTAATCGAGGTGACGTTGAATGAGTTTCAAAGGCTTTATCAAAACTAATTATTTAAGATTTATTTATATTAATTTTTTATCGGTTATATCAGGTGTTGCAGCTATTGGTGCTGGTTACATTCAAATGTACTGGTTAACTTACGTTAAAAACCGTGCCTGGATAAAAATACTACTTGCGACAGTCTTAATGGGAATTTTATATTTGGCCGCTCAAGGGATGATTTACTATATCCAATTTGTAATTCGGGTGCAGGAAGAAGAATATAATAAAAAAGTACGAGTACGTTTAGCTACACATTACTTTAGAGATTGTCAAACTCATCAAGTAACTGCTGTGCAAAATCGGATGACCAACGATTTGGAAATGGTTAGAAAGAATTACTTTGATTGGTATCCAATTGTGCCATTCTATGGTTCGATGTTTGTTGCCGCCTTGGTGGCTCTACTTACTATTAATTGGTCGATCTTTTTGGCTAGTGTAGTAATTGATATTATTTCTTATTTTGTTCCTAAATTAGTGCAAAAGAAAATGGAACAAGCAACTAATAATATTTCTGAGCAAAATAAGCGTTATTTAGATGTTTTAGCTAAATGGTTCTCAGGCTTAGAAGAATTAAGAAGATATTTTGCTGGCGCCAAATTGTTTAAAGTCGGTGAAAAAGCCTCAAGCAAGGTAGAGCAGGCGCATGTTAAGCAAACAGCTGCCCAGCAGCAATTAATTATCTTGAACGGAATCTGTAACATGTTAGGCCAAATAATTTTATTGTCATTGACTGCTTTCTTGATTACTAAAAATTTGGTAATCTTTGGTGCAATTATGTCTGTGCAAAATTTTGCAGCGAATATTTCGATCGGCTTGCAACAAACAATTCAGGCATTAAGTTTTATGAAATCATCACAAGATTTAATGAAGCAAGTTGATGGTGATGTTACCGTGATTGAAAAAGTGGAAGCTGGTCAAGCAGAAACCCCGGTGTCATTTTCAACAAAAGATTTGACCTTACAGTATCCTAATGGTGAGAAACTTACTTTTCCCGATATTACAGTTAAACCTGGTGAAAAGATCTTATTAACCGGAGATTCAGGTGCAGGTAAGTCTACTTTATTTAAATTGATTTTAGGTGAACTTAAGCCTAGTGCAGGTAAAGTTGAATTTCAAAATAGTCAAGGATTGCCGATTAAACCTAATATGTCAAGAATTGGTTATATTCCACAAGATCCCAACTTATTTCCTGGCACAATTAAAGAAAATATTACGATGTTCAACAATCAACTTGATAAGCAAGTAGCCCAAGTAATTGATGAAGTTAATTTTGCGGCTGATATTAGAAAGTTTAAGGCTGGGGTCGATGAAAAAATCAACTTGGATGATTTGAATATTTCTGGCGGGCAACGACAAAAGATTGTATTGGCAAGATCTAAGATTCATGGCAGTGACATTATTTTAATTGATGAAGGGACTAGTGCAATTGATCAGACTGCGACTATGAATATTTTGCAAAAACTACTAAAGAGCAAAGCTACTATTGTCTTTATTGCCCATAATTTTAATAAACAGATGCAGGAAATGTTTGACCGTGAAATTCATTTGGTAAAGGAATAAAAGATTATAAGTTTATGTGAAAGAAGGCATAAGAAGTGCCTTCTTTTAATTTGCAAAAAAGTGGGTACTTTTTATAAAATGTGTAATTTTCTATTGCAATATACTACAAAACTGTTATTTAATGCGGATTCTAGGGCGTTTGATTATCTTATGTAAGCCTTTGCTGTTACACTGATGCTAGAAAGTGAATCAAGAAAAATTAATTGAAGGGAGTTTTATCTAATGACAGTTTATTATAAAGGTTTTCCACAAAGTGATCGTGATGAATACTTGCATATGATTAACTTGCAAGAACTAGAAGAAAAAGTTAAGCAAGTGATGCCAGAAGCGGCATACTACTATATTGCTTCTGGTGCCGAAAATGAATGGACTTGGCGCAACAACACCGCCGCATTTAATCACTATCAGATTGTGCCACGGGCATTAACTAATATGCAAGATCCACAAACAGATACTGAGTTCATGGGGATGAAATTAAAGACACCAGTAATGATTTCACCAATTGCTTGTCACGGGATTGCTCATAAAGACGCTGAAGTTGCTACGCAAAAGGGTGCAGCCGCCGCAGGTGCATTATTCGCATCAAGTACATATGCTAATAAGAGTGTTGAAGATATTGCCGCTGCAGCTCCTAATGCTCCAAGATTCTTCCAACTTTATTTAAGCAAGGATTGGAAATTCAATCGGATGGTCTTTGATGCAATTAAAAAGACTGGTTATAAGGGAATTTACTTAACGGTTGACGCCCTAGTATCAGGCTATCGTGAAGCAAATTTGCGGACTCATTTTACTTACCCAGTTCCGTTAGACTTCTTTACTCGTTATATTGGAGCTAAAGGTGAAGGACAAAGTGTAGCTCAAATGTATGCTTCTTCAGCGCAAAAGATTGGTCCAAAGGATATCCAAAGAATTAAGGATGAAACTGGTTTACCAGTCATTGTTAAAGGAATTGAATGTCCTGAAGATGCCTTTAAAGCAATTGGTGCTGGTGCCGATGGTGTTTATGTTACTAACCATGGTGGTCGTGAAGTTGATGGCGGTCCAGCTACAATTGATGTATTGCCTTCAATTGCTAAGGCTGTAGCTCACCGTGTTCCAATCATCTTTGACTCTGGTGTTCGCCGTGGTTCACATGTCTTTAAGGCATTAGCTTTAGGTGCTGATATGGTTGGTATTGGTCGTCCATATCTGTATGGTTTAGCTTTAGGTGGTGCTAAAGGTGTTGAAAGCGTCATTGATCAATTAGATAAAGAGTTGAAGATTGATATGCAATTGACTGGTTGCAAGACTATTGAAGATGTCAAGCATGCCAAAATTGATCATATTAGTTACACTGCAGATAATTTACCTTCAAATACTAGTCCTTCAAGAATGAAGCCATATCCAGTAACCGCAGATAATCAAATTAAAAAGGACAACGCTGCAGATGCCAGTTCTGGTGCATCTGAGCATTAATTAAATAAAGAGGAGGTAGAAAATGTTTAGAATCAAGGAGAAAAAATGGATAATGTTGATCAGAAGTTTGAACATCAACCAACTGTTGATGAATCTAATCTCAATCTCTTCCTGAGTAAGATTTATGCCTATATGGCATTAGCTGTTTTTGTTTCAGCGGCTACCGCTTATTTAATGATGACTACGTTTGCTCCAGTAATGACTAATTTTATTCTTGATCATCATTGGGGAATTTGGCTAATCATCCTTTTACCACTTATTTTGCCATTGATTATTACTTTTAAGTCTGCGCGAAATCCAGTGGCGAGTTTTGTATTGTTAATGATTACCGCGGTAGTTAATGGTATTACTTTTTCCTTTGTAGTTGGTGCCTATAGTGGTCAAAATATTGCATCTGCCTTTGTTGCTGCAGTTGCTGTTTTTGGAACAATGACAATTATGGGTACAATTACTAAAAAGAGATTGGATAGAATTGGTATCTATGCTTCGGCAGCCTTAATTGGTTTGCTTGCAGCCTTAGTCGTCAATTTATTTTTAAAGAATCCAGTTATTGACTATGTCTTTTCATTCATCGGAGTGATTATCTTCACTATTTTGACGGCTTGGGATGCTCAAGTAATGAGAAAAATTTATTTACAATATGGTACAAAATCATCAACTAATGGATTAGCAGTGCTGGGAGCACTACAATTGTACTTAGATTTTGTTAACCTTTTCTTACAATTTATGGGCTTGTTCGGGTTAGGTCATAGTAAAGTATAAAATTGAATAAAAAAACGAATGCGGGAGTTTATTGCGAACTGTCGCATTTTTTATTGAAAAATTAATTAGAGTGAAGACTCCAAAATATTAATATTTTTAATTTAAACCTTGACAAACAGGTGATTTCACCAGTAAATTAATTGCGGGTTATTAAAAATAGGATAGATTAATTAATGGAGTTGTGAAAATTGAATAAAAAATCTACAGCCCCACAGCTCAAACGGACAATGACAGCAGGCCAAATGGAGATGATTTCACTTGGTGGTGCTATTGGTGTTGGTTTGTTTATGGGGTCTACATCTACTATTAAGTGGACCGGTCCTTCAGTATTGTTAGCCTACATGTTTGTTGGCTTAATCTTGTACATTGTAATGCGAGCTTTAGGAGAAATGCTTTATATAAATCCTGGGACAGGTTCATTTGCTGATTATGCAACCGAATATGTACATCCCTTAGCTGGCTATTTAGCAATGTGGGCCAATGTTTTTGAATATATTGTAGTAGGAATGTCCGAAGTAGTCGCGGCCACTGAATATTTGAAATATTGGTGGCCAAATATTTCCGCATTATGGTCGGGCATTATCATTATTGCCTTTCTGCTTTTAGCTAACTTAGCCAGTGCTAAAGCCTATGCTTCATTGGAATTTTGGTTTGCTATGATCAAAGTAGTAACAATTATTTTAATGATTATCTTAGGCTTTATTGTTATTTTCTTTGGTGTGGGCAATGGAGGTCACCCAACTGGTTTTAGCAATTTATGGTCTCATGGCGGTTTCTTTACCGGTGGAATCAAAGGATTTTTCTTCTCAATGTCAATCATTGTTGGTTCATATGAAGGAATTGAATTGTTAGGTATTTCTGCCGGTGAAGTAGCTAATCCACAAGAGGCAATAGTTAAAAGCGTTAAGTCAGTTTTGTTCAGAATTTTAATTTTCTATGTCGGAGCAATTTTTGTTATTGTGACGATTTATCCTTGGGATAAATTAGACAGCTTAGGTTCACCATTTGTAACAACTTTTGCCAAAGTTGGGATTACTGCGGCTGCTTCAATAATTAATTTCGTTGTTTTAACGGCTGCTCTTTCTGGCGCTAATTCAGGAATTTATTCTTCAAGTAGAATGCTGTTTAAATTGTCACATGATCATGAAGCTCCTGGCATTTTTAAGCATATTTCTAAGCGGATTGTACCTGATCGGGCAATTATGGGGATTTCTGCTGGTATTTTTATTGGCTTTGTTTTGAATGTGATCGCATCACAATTCAATCATTCAGCCAGTGACTTATTCGTGATTGTCTTTAGTTCATCTGTTTTACCAGGAATGATCCCATGGTTTGTGATTTTGCTGGCTGAATTAAGATTTAGACGAAATAACAAAGATGCAATGCAGGATCATCCATTCAAGTTGCCTTTATATCCATTTTCAAATTATTTTGCCTTTGCGATGTTAATCATGATTGTGATCTTTATGTTTATCAATCCTGATACGAGAATTTCAGTTATCGCTGGGGCATTAGTTTTGATTGTAGCAACGATTGTTTACTTAGTTAGACATAAAAATGAATTTAAGAAAAGTAATTAAGGTGATGATTCACCTTTTTTATTTTGCTTGAAATACTAAATCTATGGTTTTTCATTATCCAACATACAAGATCTATGGTATGTTAGAAGAAATGTTTTTTGAAAGGTGAAAATAATGGCAATTCTTGAACAACCATATTTGGGTTTGTTAGAAAAAATTATGACTGAAGGACATGATAAGGATGATCGAACAGGTACTGGAACTAGATCATATTTTGGTGCCCAAATGCGTTTTGACTTAACGCAAGGTTTTCCGCTTTTAACAACTAAAAAAGTACCGTTTGGATTAATTAAAAGTGAATTGTTGTGGTTTTTACGGGGCGATACCAATATTCGCTTTTTGCTAGAGCATAACAACCATATTTGGGATGAATGGGCTTTTAAAAATTGGATTGCAAGTCCTGAATATCAAGGACCTGATATGACGGATTTTGGCTTGCGCAGCCAAAGCGATCCTGAATTTAACCAGATTTATCAAGCAGAAATGAAAAAGTTTGATCAACGAATAATAGATGATTCTGCTTTTGCGCAGAAATATGGCAATTTGGGTGATGTTTATGGAGCACAGTGGCGTCACTGGGAAAAACGAAGTGGTGGTTTTATCGATCAAATTGCTAATGTAATTAAGCAAATTAAAGAAACGCCAGATTCACGGCGCATGATTGTGACAGCTTGGAATCCAGAAGACGTGCCAACTAGTGCTTTGCCACCTTGCCATGTGATGTTTCAGTTTTATGTGGTAGACGGAAAAATTAGCGTGCAACTTTATCAACGAAGCGGTGATATGTTTTTAGGAGTACCGTTTAATATCGCTTCTTATTCATTGTTGTTAAATATGATTGCCCGAGAAACTGGACTTAAGGTGGGTGAATTTGTTCATACGATAGGAGATGCCCATATTTATCGTAATCATTTTGCGCAAGTAAAGGAGCTATTAAGCCGCACTCCATATGATTCACCAAAATTATGGCTAAATCCGGCTAAAAAGCACATTGAAGATTTCGAGATGAAGGATATCAAGGTGTTAGATTACAAGCACCATGGCACGATTAAGGCGCCAGTTGCGGTTTAGGAGAATACGATGTTAAGTTTTGTTTGGGCTGAAGATGAAAATCATGGTATTGGCGTAGATGGTCATTTACCTTGGCATTTACCAGCAGATTTGTACCACTTTAAGGAGAAAACCAGTGGTCATCCAATTATTATGGGGCGAAAAACATTTACTAGTCTGCCGAATTTATTGCCTAAGCGTAAACATATTGTTTTAACGCATAGTTCTAGTTTGAAGAAGAAATATGCAAATAATGAGCGGATTAAGATTGTTACTAGTATGGCAGAATTGGATAATTATCTAAAACAGCATGAAAATGAGCAGCTCTGCGCCATCGGTGGAGTTTCGATTTTTAAAATGTTGCTTGATCAAGTTGACATTTTGGAAAAAACAGAAATTAAGGCAAAATTTAAAACCGACACAGTAATGCCAGCGATTAATTATGATGATTTTGAACTGATTAAGCGCGAAGTGCATCAACATGATGAGAAGAATAAGTATGATTATGTCTTTTTAACCTATCAGCGAAAAAATAAATAATTCTTAAAAAGTCTTGCAAAGTTGCGAGACTTTTTGTTTTTTAGCTATAATGGATGGAAGTATTTTCAGTATAGGACATAAAATTATGACAGATAAACAATTAACTGGATTAACTCAAGCTGAAGTTAATCTAAGAATTCAAAATGGCCAAGTTAATTATGCAGTTGATGATCAATCTAAAACAACTGCACAGATAATTCGTGAAAATGTATTTACGTATTTTAACTTGATTTTTGCAATTTTAGCTACATTACTAGTTTTAGTTGGTGCCTGGAATGATTTAACTTTTTTACCGGTTATTATACTGAATACAATTATTGGGATTATTCAGGAACTGCGTGCTAAAAAAGTATTAAGCAAGTTAAATGTAATGAACGCCACGGAAATTACCGCTTTACGTAACGGGCAAAAAGAAAAAATACCGATTGGACAGTTAGTTAAAGACGATATTATTTTGCTGCAGACGGGTGATCAAATTCCAGCTGATGCCCGGGTAGTTTCAGGCGAGTTGCGGGTTAATGAAGCACTTTTAACAGGTGAAGCTGATGAAATTACTAAAGAAAAAGATGCTGAATTGATGTCAGGTTCCTTTGTCGTATCTGGCAAGGCCTATGCAGTTTTAGAAAAAGTTGGGAAGGATTCCTACATTTCTAAATTAACAATTGAAGCTAAAGCCATGGGCGGCAGTGAACAATCCAAAATGGTGCGTTCAATCAATCGGTTAGTGAAGTGGGTTGGCATTATCATTATTCCTGTCGGGATTGCTTTATTTAGTCAGAGTTTCTTTTTAAATAATATTGGCTTAAAACGGAGTATTACTTCAATGGAAGCAGCTTTAATTGGGATGATTCCGGAAGGGCTGTATTTATTGACTACTGTTGCTTTAGCTTTGGCTGCCATGAAGCTAGCTCGTAAAGAGGTAATGCTGCATGATATGAAGAGTGTTGAAACTTTAGCACGGGTCAATGTTCTTTGTGTAGATAAGACAGGGACGATTACTGAGCCAAAAATGGCAGTAGAGAAGGCGGTCAATAGTAAGGCTTATTCTGGTGATTTAAACAGTGTAATTGCAGATTTTGCTAAAAATATGCCGGCTGACAATGCGACGATGAAGGCGATTCATGCCCATTTTAAGAATGGAACTAAAACAGCCAGCAGTATTTTGCCGTTTACCTCAGTAAATAAATATTCTGGGGTGATTTTTGGACAACAAACTACTTTGATTGGCGCACCAGAAATGGTTTTGCGCAATCAATATGAACAGTATCGAGATGAATTTGAAAAATATGCCGCAGAAGGCTATCGGGTCTTGCTTGTAGCTACTTATCCGGATGTATTAACTGAAGAAGACTCGACTTTAAAAGAAGATGTTAAAGTCCTCGGTTATATTTTGTTGTCTAATCCAATTCGTAAGGAAGCCAAATCAACCTTCCAGTATTTTGCTAAGCAGGGCGTTGATATTAAGGTTATTTCTGGTGATAATCCAGTTACTGTTTCCCGGGTTGCTAAGCAAGCCGGAATTAGTGGTGCAGATAAATATATAGATGCACAAACAATTAAAGATGGCGAATATGAAAAGGCTGTGCAAGAATATAATATTTTTGGTCGTGTGAAACCAGAACAAAAGCGTAAGTTTGTTGTTGCTTTACAAAACCAAGGCAATACGGTGGCAATGACTGGTGATGGTGTGAACGACATTTTGGCGATGAAAAAAGCTGACTGTTCGATTGCAATGGCTTCAGGCAATAGTGCAGCGGTTCAAGCATCGCAAGTGGTTTTGCTTGATTCTAATTTTGCTAAAATGCCATTAGTTGTAAATGAAGGTCGGCAAGTAGTTAATAATATTCAGCGTTCAGCGAGTTTATTTCTAGTTAAAAATATTTTTTCATTTTTAATGGCGATCTTTGCCTTAATTATGACTATTAATTATCCCTTGCAACCAGCACAAATCACCTTGATTTCGGCCTTTACGATTGGATTACCATCATTTTTGCTGGCTTTAGAAACGAATCACCAGCGGATTCGCGGCCAGTTTATGCCTAATGTTTTAGCCCGAGCAATTCCTGGTGGGTTAACAGACTGGCTAGCCGTGGCGATTTTGGTAATTGCAGGATCGTATATTTCACTTGATCATGGTCAGGTTGGAACGACAGCTACAACTTTATTAGTCTTAGTTGGTTTGATGGTTATGTATCACATTTCTGCACCGATGAATAAATTTAGATTAATGGTCATGGGCTTGTCGATTTTATGTATCATTGGTTCAGTTATTTTCTTACCACATTTGTTCTCGTTAACCATGCTTAACAACAAATCACTCTTTATTTTGATGGTCTTATTCTTCGCCGCAGTTACTATTTTTAGATGGTTATCTAAAGTATTGGATGGAGTAGCTGAAGTGTTGATCGTATTTGACCAAAAGGGTAAAAATATGACTTTTGCGGAATTTAAAGAAGCATATGATCGCGGAAAAAAGAATATCAAATAAAATTAAAAAATATGTTGACTAGATTAAAATAAGATGATAGCTTATTTATAACAAATCAAGAAAACAACATCTCGAAGAACTGAGTAATCAGAACTTTTATTGATAAAGAGAGCTAACGTGGTGGTGAAAGTTAGCAAATAAAAACTGATGAATATGGGTTTGGAATGATGACTGATAGTGATATTTAGCTATCAGCGGAGTTGCATCCGTTAACAGTGCAAGCTATTTTTGGATAGCCAGTGAGGTTCATTACGCAAGTAATGGACGAATTAAAGGTGGTAACGCGAGCATTCGTCCTTTTGGGGATGAGTGCTCTTTTTATTTTTAGAAAAAGAGGAGTGTAAGATGAGAAAACGGAGAAGACGAAATACAATTATTTGGACAATCATTGGAGTACTGATTGTGGTTGCTGGTTGGTTTAGCTTTGGACCAGGTTTGCCAAGTCAAAGTCAGGCTAAAACTGTAACTGTCGGAATTGTTGGTGAAAGTAAGTCTGAGGCAACAATTTGGAAGTCGGTTGCTAAAACAGCTAAAGAAAAATATGGTATTACATTAAAAACTAAGAATTTTACTGATTATAATCAACCTAATAAAGCCTTAAAATCGGGCGATATTGATATGAATGCCTTTCAACACTATGCTTTTTTGAAAGACTGGAATAAGGCTAACCATGGCGGCGTTGTTGCGATTGGTAAAACTTATATTGCACCAATTAGACTTTATTCAAGAAAGTATCACAAGCTAAGTGATTTGCCTGAAGGCGCAACAATTGCTGTGCCAAATGACGCTACTAACGAATCAAGAGCATTGTTTGTTTTGAAAAATGCAGGTTTAATCAAGTTAAAGAAGGGTAAGACCTTAGTTACTGTTGCTGACATTATTAGTAATCCTAATAATTATAAGATTAAAGAAATTGGTGCTGAACAAACCGGTCGTGTCTTAAATTCAGTTGATGCTTCCGTAGTAAATAATGATTATGCTGGTCCAGCTGGGTTGACTGACAAGCAAACAATTTATATTGAGCCAATTAATAAGGATTCAGAGCAATGGATCAATATTCTTTGTGTTAAACAAGGAAAGCAAAATGACAAGCTTTACCAAGATATAGTTAAGGCTTACCAAACTACTGAGACTAAGAAGTTGACTAAGAAGTTCTATGGTAATACACAAATTGCAGCTTGGGATGTCAAGTTGAAGTAAGGAGGAAGTAGAATGAGTATTGTTGAGTTAAAAAATGTAGAAGTAGCCTTCCCCCAGAAGAAGGGTGAAGCAGTTAAGGCGGTAAACAATGTTTCTCTTTCAATTGAAAAGGGCGATATATATGGGATCGTCGGCTTTTCTGGAGCTGGTAAATCCACTTTAGTTAGAACAGTTAATCTTTTACAAAAACCAACTGCTGGTAGTATTACTGTCGATGGAACTGAATTTGTTAGAGATGGCAAACAAGTAATTTCTAATAAGGAACTACAATTAAAGCGTAGAAATATCGGCATGATTTTCCAGGGCTTTAACTTATTAAATGAAACAACCGTCTTGGAAAATGTGGCCTTTGCTTTAAAGCATGAAAAATTAAGTGATGAAGAATTAGAAAAGCGTTCATTAGAATTGCTAGATTTAGTTGATTTAAAAGATAAGGCAGACTTTTATCCCGCTGAATTATCAGGTGGTCAACAACAAAGAGTTGCAATTGCGAGAGCATTAGCTAATAATCCAGATATTTTGATTTCTGATGAAGCAACTAGTGCTTTGGACCCACAAAATACGCAACAAATCCTAGATTTGCTTAAACGTTTGAATAAAAAATTTCATTTAACGGTAATTTTGATTACGCACGAAATGGATGCTGTTAAGAAGATCGCTACTAAAGTTGCTGTGATGGAACATGGTAATGTGATTGAAGATGGCAGTTTGCGTGATGTCTTCTTACATCCTAAGCAAGAATTGACTAAGAAATTTGTTGGTGGTTCGCTAGAAGCAATTTCAACTTTGAATTCATTAGCACTTGATAAGCTAAGCGAAGATGAGGCAATTTATCAATTGGTTTATAGCGTAGCTAATGTGACTAAATCAATCATTATTGAACTGTATAAACAAATTGGCGTCGAAGTTTCAATGCTTTATGGTAACGTTGAGCTCTTAAATGAGGAGCCGATCGGAACTTTGGTAGTCTTAGTTAAGGGAGATCCAGCTGAGCAAAAACAAACGCAGGAATTTTTGGCTAAGCAAAATGTTACGTTTACACGTTTAGATGAGAAGGGGAATGTATATCATGATTAGTTTCTTAAGTAAATATTTACCCAATGTCGTTCAACTTGGCTGGGGCGGGGATGCTGGTTGGGGTACCAGTATATTCCAAACCTTATTCATGACCTTTTGGTCAGCAATCTTTGGTGGAATTCTAGGTATTATCTTTGGTGTTGTTCTGGTTTTAACTAAAGATGGTGGAATTCGACCAAACAAGTTCTGGTATAATTTCTCGGATAAGCTAGTTTCAATTTTTAGAGCAATCCCATTTATTATTTTATTGGCATTTGTTGCACCAGTAACGCAAAAAATTGTTGGGACACAAATCGGAATGAAGGCCGCTTTAGTTCCGTTAACTCTAGGAGTATTCCCATTTTATGCTCGCCAGGTACAAGTTGCTTTGGAAAGTGTTGATCCAGGTAAGGTAGAAGCTGCGGAAAGCTTAGGCTCAACTACTCGAGATATTATTTTTGATGTTTATTTGAGAGAGTCTCGTTCAGAATTGATTCGAGTTTCTACAGTAACGATTATTTCCCTAATTGGTTTGACAGCTATGGCTGGTGCTGTTGGTGCTGGTGGTTTAGGTAATACAGCAATTTCCTATGGCTACAACCGCTTTAATAATGATGTTACTTTAGTAGCAACGATCTTAGTAATTATTTTGATTTTTATTGTACAAATTATCGGTGACTTCTTTGCTAAAAGAATGAATCATCAAAGTAGATAGAAAAAACGCATCTTCAAAAATGAAGGTGCGTTTTTTTATTTTTAATAGACAAAAGCTAGATGATACTAAAAAAGCGTATCTTTAGCTTTTTATTTGCAAATAATAAGGCGTTTTATTTGTTATTTTTTATATTAAGGATATGATGAAAATGAACGCGGTTTATAGAACTATTAGAAAGAAGGGATTGGAATGAATGATAAGCTGGCGATTAATAAAAAGCCGGTTAGTGAGAGTTATAAGTACTTTATGGTTTTCTTGTGTATGCTTACGCAAGCAATACCATATGGAATCGCCCAGTTAATCCAGCCCTTATTTGTCCATCCATTGGTTAATACATTTCATTTTACGTTGGCTTCATATACTTTGATTTTTACCTTTGGAGCAATAGTGGGATCACTAGTATCACCATTAGTAGGTAAAGCATTGCCTAAAGTTAACTTCAAAATTATGTATTTGATTGGGATTGCTTTGTCTGCTGGCGCTTATTTCATTTTTGGTATCAGTACTAAGCTACCGGGTTTTTATTTGGCAGGAATTGTCTGCATGGTAGGATCAACATTCTATTCAGGTCAAGGCGTTCCTTGGATTATTAATCATTGGTTTCCGTCAAAAGGAAGAGGTGTGGCATTAGGTATTGCCTTTTGTGGTGGTTCAATTGGTGAAATCTTTTTACAGCCACTAACACAAGGCATTTTAAAGAAATATATGGTTGGCAATGCAAAAACTGGCTACTTAACATCAATGATGCCTTTCTTTATTTTTGGAATTGCACTTTTGATTGTAGGGTTGATTATTGCGGCATTTATTCGTATTCCTAGAAAAAGTGAAATTCTGACTCCGTAGTAGCTAAGAAAACACAAGCATCTAGTACTCATGAATTTCAGGACTGGAGCAGTGAGCAAGTCCTGAAAATGAAATGGTTCTGGATCTTCAGTATTGGCTTCTTGATTTTCGGCTTAGGAATGGCTTCTTTGAATGAAGATTATGCAGCATTCCTGGATACTAAATTATCCCTGGCTCAGGTAGGACTAATCGGTTCGGTCTTTGGTATGGCAGGGATTATCGGCAATGTATCAGGAGGATATTTGTTCGATAGGCTAGGAATAGCTAAAGCAATGGCATATGCGGGGACGATGCTAGTAATTTCAATTTTATTAATGATTTTTATTAGTGTGCATCCCTATGGCGCAAATATGAACTATATTGCTGGAATGGGATATGCAATTACAAGCGGTCTATCCGTATTTAGCTATATGTCAGGTCCAGCTTTTATGACCAAAAGCCTGTTTGGTGCTAAAGCACAAGGAGTTAATTTAGGATATGTCAGTTTGGCGTATGCTATTGGCTTTGCTGTTGGTGC
The DNA here is from genome assembly GCF_947367125.1 of uncultured Lactobacillus sp. Taxonomy (GTDB): domain Bacteria; phylum Bacillota; class Bacilli; order Lactobacillales; family Lactobacillaceae; genus Lactobacillus. The sequence goes on along the minus strand of NZ_CANBCQ010000019.1, from coordinate 25,972 downwards.
GCCACTGTTTGGTGTGATTAAAGGAATGTTTAACTTCACAGTTGCATGGTGTTTTACAGTATGCTTTGTTTCAGTAGGTTTTATTTTATTAATTATTGCTTCACTTAGAATTAAGCAATTACAAAAGAATCTGATCGCTGATACGTCTGTTAAGTAGTTTTAATTTGTCAGGAAAGAAGGAAAACAAAATGAGTAGTAGTAGTTCAACTGCTGTAAATCAAAAAACAGTAAGTAAAGGCTATAAATATTTCATGGTGTTTCTATGTATGTTAACGCAAGCGATTCCATATGGGATTGCACAAAATATTCAGCCATTGTTTGTGCACCCATTGGTTAATACATTTCATTTTACCTTAGCTTCATATACTTTGATTTTTACTTTTGGGGCGATCGCTTCATCAATTGCTTCACCATTTATTGGTAAAGGATTAGAAAAGATCAATTTTAGATTAATGTATTTAATCGGTATCGGTTGTTCAGCTGTTGCCTACGTAATTTTTGGTATTAGTACAAAATTACCAGGATTTTATCTAGCAGCAATTATTTGTATGATCGGTTCAACATTCTTCTCTGGTCAGGGTGTTCCTTGGGTAATTAATCACTGGTTCCCAGCAAAGGGCCGTGGTGCTGCCTTAGGAATTGCCTTTTGTGGTGGCTCAATCGGTAATATTATCTTGCAGCCAACTACGCAAGCAATTTTAAAGCAATTTATGACAGGAAATACTAAAACTGGTCATTTAACATCAATGGCTCCATTCTTTATTTTTGCTGTTGCATTGTTGGTTGTCGGTGTAATTATTTCCTTCTTTATTAGGACTCCTAAGAAGAATGAAGTTGTAGCAACTGCTGAAGAATTAAAAGAAAGCAAGGATGCTGCAGCTAAGGCAAAGGCGCATGAATTCCAAGGTTGGACTAGTAAAGAAGTTGTAAAAATGAAGTGGTTCTGGATCTTTAGTTTAGGTTTCTTGATTATTGGCTTGGGCCTGGCTTCATTAAACGAAGATTATGCTGCCTTTTTGGACACTAAGATGTCTTTAACTGATGTTGGCCTAGTTGGGTCCATGTATGGAGTCGGTTGTCTAATCGGCAATGTATCAGGTGGTATTCTATTTGATAAATTTGGTACAGCTAAGTCTATGACCTATGCAGGTTGCATGTACGTTTTATCCATTGCCATGATGATTATTGTTAGTTTGCAGCCCTATGGCTCATCGATGAGCAGAACTATTGGAATAGCTTATTCAATCTTTTGTGGTTTAGCCGTATTTAGTTATATGTCAGGACCTGCCTTTATGGCAAAAGACTTGTTTGGTGCTAAAGAACAAGGGGTAATGCTTGGTTACGTTGGCTTAGCTTATGCGATTGGTTATGCCATTGGTGCTCCATTATTTGGTATTATTAAGGGCATGGCAAGTTTTACGGTTGCATGGTACTTCATGATGGCCTTTGTAATTATTGGTTTTATTCTTTTAGTTGTTTCCGTAGTTAGAATTAAGAAAATTCAAAAAGAATATATTGCTAAAAACGAAAAACAAGTAGCTAGCGAATAAGAGAGGAATTTAATATGTGTACAGGATTAAGATTTACAGATGACAAAGGTAATTTATATTTCGGTCGTAATTTAGATGTAGGTCAAGATTATGGTGAAGGCGTAATTATTACCCCACGTAATTACCCATTACCATATAAGTTCTTGGATGATACTAAAACCACTAAAGCAGTAATCGGAATGGGGATTGTAGTTGATGGTTATCCTTCATATTTTGATTGCTTTAATGAAGATGGTTTGGGGATTGCCGGTTTGAACTTTCCACACTATGCTAAGTTCAGTGATGGTCCGATTGATGGCAAGATTAATTTGGCTTCCTATGAAATAATGCTCTGGGTAACCCAAAACTTTACGACGGTAAGTGAAGTAAAAGAAGCTTTAAAGAACGTTAACTTAGTCAATGAAGCCATTAATTCATCATTTGCGGTCGCTCCATTGCACTGGATTATTAGTGACAATAAAGAAGCAATCATTGTCGAAATGTCTAAGCAATATGGCTTTAAGGTATTTGAAGATAAACTTGGCGTTTTGACTAACAGCCCAGACTTTAACTGGCAAGTAACTAATTTAGGCAATTACACTGGCTTGAATCCACATGATGCAACAAGCGAAAATTGGAATGGTCAAGATGTTGCTCCATGGGGTGTCGGCACTGGCAGTGTTGGTTTACCTGGTGACAGTATTCCAGCTGATCGTTTTGTTAAAGCAGCTTATTTGAATGCTAATTACCCAGTTGCCAAGGGTGAAAAAGCTAATATAGCTAAGTTCTTTAATATTCTTAAGTCAGTTGCCATGGTTAAAGGGAGCGTGGTTAATAATCAAGGTAGTGACGAATACACTGTTTATACGGCTTGCTATTCTGCTAACACCAAGACTTATTACTGCAATTTTGAAAATGACTTTGAGCTTAAGAAGTATCAATTTAATGATGAAACAATGAATGAAAATAAATTAATTACATTTTAAAATGTAATCCTAGTTTTGGTATGAATAAAGGAGAAGCAATTGATGATTTAGCTTCTCCTTATTTTGTTAATATTTTTAAAATGTAAGCGGATTATTTACATTTGATTGAAAAAGAAAACCGTTACAGGTATCATAAAAGGTGATAAATAATTAACAAAAACCTTATGTTGCAGATAATAAGGAGGAAAATAATGAGCGAAGAAGAATACCGCATTGAAAGTGATACTATTGGTCCAGTTAAGATTCCTAAAGATGCTTTGTGGGGTCCTCAAACCGAAAGAAGTCGCAATAACTTCCCAAGTGGCGAATTAATGCCATTGCAAATTATTCGAGCATTTTTACACTTAAAGAAGGCTGCGGCAGAAAGCAATGTTGAAGTTGGAGATGAACCTAAGGAAAAAGGAGAAGCAATTGAAGATGCAATTGACCATCTTTTAGCTTTGAGTGATACAGACTTGCGTAAAGACTTCCCACTTCATGTTTTGCAAACAGGTTCAGGTACGCAGAGCAACATGAATGTTAATGAAGTAGTTGCTAACTTGGCTAATAAGTTGCATCCTGGCTTGGACATTTTGCCAAATGACGATGTTAACCGTGGTCAATCTTCTAATGATACTTATCCAACAGCAATGAATATCGTTGCTGTTGAAGCTTTAGACAAGCTTGAACCAGCAATTCAACATTTGATTGATGAATTAGTTGTGAAAGAAAAGAAATACTGGAAGACAGTTAAAGTTGGTCGAACCCACTTGCAAGATGCGACTCCTTTAACTTTCGGTCAAGAAATTTCCGGTTATATTTCAGCTCTTAAGCATGATTTATCATATATTCGTGAATTAAAACCAACTCTTTATGAATTAGCAATTGGTGGTACTGCTGTAGGTACTGGATTGAATGCTGCACCGGGAATGACTGAAAAAATTGCTGGTAAATTATCAGAAGTTTATGGTCATAAATTTGAAGTTAAAACTAATAAATTCTGGGGCTTGGCTCACCACTCAGGTCTTGATGTGGTTCATGGTGCTCTTAAAACCTTGGCTGCTGATATGTTCAAAATCGCACAAGACATTCGTTTACTTGCTTCAGGTCCAAGAGCTGGTTACCATGAATTAAATATTCCGGCTAATGAACCAGGATCAAGCATTATGCCAGGTAAAGTTAACCCAACTCAAGCAGAAGCTGTAACGATGGCTGCTGCTAAGGTATTTGGTAATGATACTACAATTACTTTTGCTTCAAGCCAAGGTAATTTTGAAATGAATGTCTTCAAGACGGTAATTATTGCCGCTTTCCTTGATACTTGTGATATTTTAACTGGCACAATTACTGGTTTTGCTGATAAAATGATTCATGGCCTAACAGTCAATGAAGAAAGAATGGATGAATTACTTGAAAATTCATTAATGACGGTTACAGCTTTGTCACCACACATTGGCTACCATGCAGCAGCTAAAATTGCTCAAACTGCTGATAAGGAAGGGACAACTTTGAAAGAAGCTGCCTTAAAGAGTGGCAAAGTTACGGAAGAACAATATGATAAATGGATGAACTACATGCAAATGACTAATGTTGATAAGTCCACTCCAGAAGAATAGGAAAGTAAAAGATGCCAAACACAAAAGAATTAAAAAATAAATATGATGCAGTTGTTGTTGGTTCAGGTGGCGCAGGCTTGACTGCAGCATTACAAGCTCATGAATTAGGCTTGAATGTTGTGGTACTAGAAAAAAATGAAAAGACTGGTGGTAACACTAGTCGAGCTTCTAGTGGGATGAACGCTTCTGAATCATTGGTTCAACTTGATGAAGGAATCATTGATAATAACAGAGATTTCTATGAAGAGACCTTAAAGGGCGGCGGTTTATTAAATGACCGAGCAATGCTTAAATATTTTGCTAATCACTCAGCTTTAGCTATTTCATGGTTGATGAAATATGGTATTCGTTTAACTGATTTGACTATTACAGGAGGGATGAGCAAAAAACGTGCTCACCGTCCTGCTTCAATGGAACCAGTTGGCTTTTATTTAACTTCAAGAATGACTACTCAGGTTAAAAAAGCTGGGGTTAATATTTTTACTAGTGCTAAGGTTACGAAGTTATTGCAAAATTCTAAAAAGCAAGTTAATGGCGTAGAAGTTGAAACTCCCGATGGTACTAAGACAATTAAAGCTAAAGCAGTCTTATTAGCAACTGGTGGTTTTGGTGCTTCAAAAGAAATTATTAAAAAGTATCGTCCAGATTTAGTTGACTACAAGACAACTAACCAACCAGGTGCAACCGGTGATGGCTTGAAGTTAGCTGAAGCACTTGATGCCCAATTGATGCAAATGAACTTTATTCAAGTTCACCCAACTGCTGATACTGATAATCCACATGTTTATTTAATTGGTGAAGGCTTACGTGGTGAAGGTGCGATTTTAGTTAACAAGAGTGGTAATCGTTTTGTTAACGAATTGAGTACGCGTAAGATTGTGTCACAGGCAATTACTGATTTACATGAAGATGGAGCTTATCTTGTCTTTGATTCAGGTGTGCGTGCGCACTTTGCTGCCGTTGAATTTTATGATCAGATTGGCTTGGTTGAACATGGCGATAGTCTGGCTGATTTGGCTAAAAAGATTGGTGTGAATGCTGATAATTTAAATAAAACAATTGAAAGCTGGAACAAGGCTGTCGCAACTGGTAAGGATAAAGAATTTAGCAGAACTACAGGGATGGATCGTGAATTAGATCGTGGTCCTTACTTTGCAATTCATGTTCATCCTGCTATTCACTATACAATGGGTGGTATTCACATTAATACTGAAACTCAAGTACTCGATACTAATGGTAATGTAATCGATGGCCTATTTGCTGCTGGAGAAGTATCTGGTGGACTTCACGGAAATAATCGAATCGGTGGTAATTCAATTGCCGAAACAGTTATTTTTGGTCGTCAAGCCGGTATTCAGATGGCTAAGTATATCCGTGAGAACAAATAATATAATATAGATTATGTAAAAAAGCGGCCGAATTACTCCTCTTCTTCGATGAAATAATAACACTAATGAGGTTTTGATGAGATGCTAAATTTATAATTAGGTAATAAATCGTGTCTAATGAAAGCGCTTAGTGTATAATTATCATGTAGATAAAACGGTTTATAAAAATTTGAAAGGACTAATATAACTTATGAGTAGAAAAGTATTTCTTGTTGGTGATGGTGCTGTTGGTTCAACTTTTGCAAATGATTTATTGCAGAATGCTACTGTTGATGAATTGGCAATTTTTGATGTAGCCAAGGATCGTCCAGTGGGGGATGCAATGGACCTTGAAGATATTACTCCATTTATGGGTCAAACTAATATTCATCCTGCAGCAGATTATAGTGACGCTAAAGACGCTGATGTTTGTGTAATTACTGCTGGTGTACCTCGTAAGCCAGGTGAAACTAGACTTGACCTTGTTGCTAAGAACGTCAAGATTTTAAAGAATATTGTTGAACCTGTTGTTGATTCCGGCTTTAAGGGTGTTTTCGTGGTTTCAGCTAACCCGGTTGATATTTTAACTACTTTAACTCAAAAATTATCAGGTTTTCCTAGGAATCGTGTAATTGGTACTGGTACTTCACTTGACTCAATGCGTCTTCGTGTTGAACTTGCTAAGAAGTTAAATGTTCCAGTTGCCAAGGTTAACTCAATGGTTCTTGGTGAACACGGTGATACTAGTTTTGAAAACTTCGATGAATCAACTGTTGCTGGCAAAGCACTTCGCGATTATTCAGAAATTAATGACGATGTTTTAGCAGAAATTGAAACTGACGTCCGTAAGAAGGGCGGCAAGATCATTGCTAACAAGGGTGCTACATTTTACGGTGTTGCTATGATGCTTACTCAAATTGTTAGTGCTGTTTTAGACAACCGTTCAATTTGTTTGCCACTTTCAGCACCAATTAACGGCGAATATGGCATTAAGCATGACCTTTACTTAGGTACTCCAACTGTAATTAATGGTGAAGGTATTGAAAAGGTTATCGAAACTAAGCTTTCAGCTGCTGAACATGACAAGATGATTAATTCAGCAGATAAGATGCAAGAAGTCTTAGATGGTATTGAACTTTAATTGATCGTTAATTTATAAAAAGACCTGGTTTATTGAAAAACTAGGCCTTTTTTCTTAATGACAAAAAAGTAAAAGAATAGTATGATATAAGAAAAGATTAATAAAAAATTAAAAGATAAGAATTAACGAGGTATAACTATGACAGTTATTTCACAACAAGAGATTGAAGGCTTTTCTAAGAGCTTTAATTCTAATCCTGAAAATAAAGTAGCTTCTCGTGCAGCTCGTCGTAGCGGCTTGCTTGAAGCATCATTTAATGATCGGGTATCAGAACGTCTAAATCATGTCTTTTCAACTGAACTTGACATTGGTGGAGTTACTGATCAGAAACATTCTGGTCGTTGCTGGGAATTTACAACTTTGAATGTTTTGCGCCATTATTTTGGTAAGGAAAACAAAGTTAAGGATTTCACTTTTTCACAAGCTTATAACTTCTTCTGGGATAAGATTGAACGTGCGAATGCTTTTTATAATGCGATTATTCGTTTAGCTGACAAGCCTTTGACTGACCGCTATGTTCAAGCATGGCTTGAGTTTGCTGGAGAAGATGGTGGACTTTGGACAATGGCAATTAACCTGGTTAAAAAATATGGGGTAGTACCTTCATATGCAATGCCAGAAAGCTTTAATACTAATAACACTACTGCTTTAGCTGAAAATTTAGCACGCAAGGAAAGAAAAGACGCATTGGTTTTGCGTAAATTAGTCAATGAAGGCAAGAAAGAAGAAGCAGAAAAGACCAAGAAAGAATTCTTGAACGAAATTTACCGGATGGTTTCAGTAGCTTTAGGTGAACCACCGAAGAAGTTTGACTTGGAATTTCGTGATGATGATAAGAAGTATCATTTGGAGCGCGATTTAACTCCACAAGCTTTTGTTCAAAAATACTTTAAGGACTTCAATTTTGATGCTTATGTAGCTTTATCCAATATTCCTAATCACGAATATAACAAGGTTTACCACTTGCCACTTTATGACAATGTTGCTGGCGAGGACCAAGTTAAGTACTTAAATGTTCCAATTGAATATTTAGCTCAAGCTGCAGTTGCTCAACTTAAGGCTGGTGAAGCTGTTAGTTTTGGTAACGATGTTTTGAAGCAAATGGAAAGAAAGACTGGTTTTCTTGATACTGAATTGTACAAGACGGACCAATTGTTTGACGTTGATACCCAAATGAGTAAGGCAGACCGTTTGAATACCGGCGAAGGTTTTGCCACACACGATATGACTTTAGTTGGTGTAGATGAAGATAATGGCCATATCCGCAAATGGAAAGTTGAAAACTCATGGGGCGATAAGTTTGGTCACAAAGGTTTCTATGAAATGAGCCAAGCTTGGTTTGAACAATATGTCTATGATGTGATTGTGAAGAAAGAATACTTACCAAAGGAATTACAAGAATTAGTTGATCAACCTGCAGTGGATGTAATGCCTTGGGAAAACTTTGGTGAATAAAGTTAAATAACACATATATGAATTAAGAGATTTAGTTGAAAAAACTAGGTCTCTTTTTTATTGGTTAACGATAATTATTAAAACTTGAAATTGTTCAAAAATAGATATAAAAATTCAAATTATTTAAAATTTGTAACCGCTTAATGCTTTGATGAGTGTATAATGTTACTTGTAAGTTAAATTGATTACACTTTTTAACTAATCAGAGAGGAAGAAAGTTGTATTGAATTAAAACAAAAGGGGAAAGTTTTATGCCTGTAGGAAAGAGGATTTATTTAAAGCGGCAAATGCCAGATCCACAAATAGTAGCAGGATTTAAAGGGATTCCTGCATCAAATACTGCTGATTGTATGGAACGTAATTGTGCGATGAATCCGCGAATTAAGTTAATGTCAAGTCCTGATGAAGAAATGGTGGGACCGGCATTTACGGTTCACACTAGAGCCGGTGATAATTTAGCAATTTATGCAGCTTTAAGGTATTGTCAACCAGGGGATGTGATCGTTATTGATGATGAAGGTGATACTACTCGTTCACTGATTGGTGAAGTAATGATGTCATATTTGCGTGATCAAAAGAAAATTGCTGGAATTGTGATCGATGGGCCGATTCGTGATATTGACAATTTGCAGCATTGGAAATTACCAATTTATGCAACAAGTACGACACCAGGTGGTCCATATAAGGAGGGACCAGGCGAATTAAATGTACCAGTTGCTTGTGGTAATGTCAGTGTTAATCCAGGCGATGTGATTTTGGGTGATCCAGATGGAGTAATTTGTATTCCACGTCGGGACGCACCTGAAATCTTGCCTAAGGCTCAAGCCTTTCACAAGCAAGATGATGCCAAAGCAATTGCTTTTAGCAAGGGAGAAGTAGATCTTAGTTGGGTTGATCGATCTTTAGCTGATAAAGGTTTTGAGATTATTGATGACATTTACCGTCCATAAAAAGAATAGGGGATTCTGATGAAAACTTTAGAAAAAGTAAATTATAAAGGCTTTATTTGGCCTTTAGTTGTAGGGATTGTACTCTGGTGCATTACGCCATGGCGGCCTAGTGGGTTAACTCCACAGGCTTGGCAAATGTTTAGCATTTTTGTTGCAACTATTGTGGGTTGTATTACCAAGCCTTTACCAATTGGTGGTACAACTTTAACTGGTCTAGTAGTAACTGTATTAGTTGGTTTAGCACCAATGAAGGATGTAACTAATGCCAAAGGTGTTGTAATTAATCAAGGTGTGCTTAGCTCATTTGGTAACTCTGCTGCTTGGTTAATTGCGATGGCTTTCATTATGGCACATGGGATTAGTAAAACTGGTTTAGGTAACCGAATTGCTTATATCATGATTGAAAAGTTTGGTAAAAAATCATTGGGTATCGGGTATGCGATTGCCGGTTTGGAATTAGTTCTTGGTGCTTTGATTCCATCTAACTCTGCTCGTACTGGCGGGGTTGTTTGGCCAGTTGTCGAATCTGTTTCCAAGGAAGGTTACGATTCAAAGCCTGATGAAGCTTCACGTAAAAAGATCGGTGCTTATATTGACTTCACTGCCTTTCATGCCAATATTTTGTCAACGGCTTTGTTCATTACTGGTGCGGCTCCTAACATGGTTGCCCAACAATTAGCTGCTCAAAAAGGTTATCAAATGTCTTGGGCTGGTTGGTTCTTCACGGCAATCGTGCCAGTAGCAGTAGCTGCCATAATTATCCCTTGGGTAATCTACAAGATGTATCCACCAGAAATTAAGGAAACTCCAGATGCTAAAAAATGGGCTGATGAAAAGCTCCAAAAAATGGGACCAATGTCTACCCCAGAAAAAATTATGAGCGCTGTTTTCGTTCTTTCAATTATTCTGTGGGTATTATCAGGTTTCTTTAAGATTCCACAATTGGACGCTACTTTTGTTGCCTTCTTAGCTGTAGCTATTTTGATGATTGCTGGTGTCTTGACTATGCAAGACGCTTTGAAAGAAACTGGCGCTTGGAACATTTTGATTTGGCTTTCAATCTTGATGTTCATGGCAGGTAAGTTGATTTCTTATGGCTTTATTGATTGGTTCTCTAAACTTGTTCAAACTGGACTTCACGGCATTAGTTGGGGTTTTGTTTTGGCAATTTTAGTTTTGCTTTTGTTCTACACCCACTACTTCTTTGCTAGTGGTACAGCACACATGACAGCACTTTACTTGCCATTCTTGTCAGTTGCTGTAGCTACTGGTGCTCCTTTAGGTCTTTCAGCAATGCTTTTGGCCTTTACTGGTGCTATTAACGCTTCAACTACTCACTATGCAAATGGTCCAGCTTCAATCTTGGCCACTACTGGTTACGTTAAGCAAGGTGAATGGTGGAAGATGAACTTTGTCTTAGGGTTAATTTACATAGTTATCTTCGGCGTCGTTGGAACACTTTGGATGAAGGTTATCGGCGTATGGTAAAAATTAAGCAATCTGGCTTAGCTAGATTGCTTTTTCGCGTCATAATATGGGTTAGTAATAAAAAAGATGAAAGAAGAGTAAAAATGAAATTTAAAACCAATGATGATGTGCTTTTGCACTATACTGATACTGGTGAGGAAGATAAGCCAGTTTTACTTGGGATTCCTGGGATTGGTGGATCATGTCAAATGTGGCAAGACTTAATTGATTTGTTTAAAGATGACTATCGGTTTGTGATGCTTGATCCACGTAATCAAGGGCAATCGCAACGCACATACCGAGGACAACGAATCAGTCGCCACGCTGTTGATTTAGAAGAGTTATTGATCAAGCTTGATTTACATGATGTAGTGGCAATTGGTAATTCAATGGGAGCTGCTAATCTTTGGGCTTACTTATCAATTTATGGTAAAGGGCGTCTAAAAGCCATGGTTGATTTGGACCAATCTCCTAAGATGATTGCGGATAAGAGCTGGAAGTATGGGTTTAAGGATTTAATCTGGGATAATTATCCAGATATGCTTAAATTTGATTTTGGCAAAGCTTTTTATCACCATATTGATGAAAAAATGTTTTTAGCAGCTAAAAAAGAATACCAGGAATTTCCTTATGATCCGGTTGAAAATTATAATTGCTTGGTTGAACATGCGGAACAGGATTGGCGTGATATGATTCTTGACATGCCAGTTCCAATGCTAGTAATTGCTGGTGAAAAATCACCATTTTTCAATCCGGAATTTACTCAGGCAGTTAAGCTGCTAAATCAAGATGTTGAAACAGCGATTATACCGGAGTGTGGGCATTTACCTCAAGCAGAACAACCAAAGAAAACTCATCAAATTATAAGTAGATTTTTGAAAAAGTTAAAAAATTAGTTGTAAAATTGAAATAGTAAAAATAAGAGAGTAAACTATATTAGTGAAAACGATTACTTGTGAAATGGTAAGGTGGTAGTTTATGGATAAAGTCGTTGACTTGTTTTTGAACAATAATTCGACTAAGCAAAAGTGGGAAGAGCTTTTGTCGTCTTTGGGCTTGCATGATTTTAGTGAGCGTGAAGTTGATGTGCTTGACCATACTATTGGTTTGGAAAACGATGAAGGCAACTTAGTTGGAACCGGTAGTGTAGCTGGTAATGTCTTGAAATATATTGGCGTTAAAAATGATGAGGGAGAACAAGGGGCACGTTTTAATAAAGTGGTCACTGCTTTATCTCAATATTTAACCAATGAAGGTATTTTTCATTCATTTGTCTTCACTAAAGCTAAATATGCAGAAAGTTTTGAACATTTACATTTTAACCTTTTAGCTAAAACAGATCAGGCAGCGTTTTTAGAAAATGGGACACCTGATGTGACTGATTTTGTGGCTGAAATTCCTAAAGTTGAGGATCAAGAACATAAAAAAGTAGCAGCAATTGTGATGAATGCTAATCCTTTTACCCTGGGACATGAGCACTTAGTTAAAAGAGCAAGTGAAGAAAATGATTTGGTTTATGTTTTCGTAGTCGCCAATGATGTCTCACTTTTTAGCTTTGATGAACGTTTTAAGTTAGTACAAGAGGGGACGAAGGAATTTACTAATGTCAAAGTAGTTTCAGGCAGTGACTATATGGTTTCTCCTGCTACTTTCCCTGCATACTTTTTGAAATCACCGGATGATCTAATTACAGTTCAAACAGCAATTGATGCAGCTGTTTTCAAGAAGCAAATTGCCCCAGCTCTTAATATTACCCGGCGGTATATTGGCAAAGAACCTATTTCAAGAACAACCCATTATTATAATGTTAGCTTGGCTCATGAACTAGGACCCGATATTGAAGTAATCGTAATTGATCGTTTGCAAAAAGATGATCAAATTGTCACTGCCAACAAGGTTAGACAGCTAATCAAGGATGGTAATTTGAGAGAAATCAATAAATTTGTACCAGAAACGACATATAAATTTATTAAGAAAAACATGCCGGAGTTGCAATCGAGGATTGAGAAAGGAATGAATATTAATGGAAATTAAAACGACAGCGGTCGCTGGAACACTTGAAAGTTCAGATATTCAAATTATGATTTCTAAAGGAACCAATGGAATTGATATTGATCTCGAATCAGAAGTTAAAAAGACATACGGTGATCAAATTAAAAAAGTGATTACTGATACTTTAAAGGCTTATGGTTTAGAAAATGTTAAGGTTAAGGCAACAGACAAGGGAGCACTTGATTGTGTAATTAAGGCCCGTACTTTAGCCGCTGCTCAACGGGCAACTGAAACATCAGATAAGCCAGATTTGGAGGTGCTCTAATGACTTACGTTAAGAATCGTTTGCGTCGGACGATGATGTTTGTGCCAGGTAATAATCCAGCCATGATTAAAGATGCAGGAATTTATGGCGCAGATTCAATTATGCTTGACTTGGAAGACTCAGTTTCTTTAACTGAAAAAGATGCTGCTAGAATGCTTGTTTATGAAGCAATTAAGACGGTCGATTTTGGCGGTAGTGAAATTGTAGTCCGGGTTAATGGTCAAGATACACCATTCTACGATGAAGATGTAAAGGCCATGGTCAAAGCCGGTGTTGACGTTATTCGTTTACCCAAGACTGAATCAGCTGCCATGATTCAAAAGTTGGTTGAGGATATCGAACACTGGGAAGATGAATTTGGCATTGAAAGGGGCACCATTGGTGTGATGGCCGCTATTGAATCAGCTAAAGGTGTTTTGCACGCTCCTGAAATTGCAGAAAGTACGCCATTAATGATGGGCTTGGCTGTTTCTGGTGAAGACTATACCGCTGATATGCATACTCATCGTTACCCAGACGGTCGTGAACTTGAATTTGCACGTAACATGGTTTTACAAGCAGCTCGTAGCGCTGATGTTTATGCCTTTGATACTGTCTTTTCTAATATGAAGGATACTGAAGGCTTCTATCGTGAAACTAACTATATTCATGAATTAGGTTACGATGGTAAGAGTTTGGTTAACCCACGCCAAATTGCCATGGTTAACAAAGTCTTTAATCCAACTAAAGAAGAAATTGAAGATGCACAAAACGTTCAAAATGCAATTCGTGAAGCTAAAGCTAAAGGCAGCGGCGTAATTTCAATGAACGGTAAGATGGTTGACAAGCCAGTTGTTGAAAAGGCTACTAGAGTCCTTCAAACTGCTAAGGCTTCAAACTTGATTGATGAGGAGGGCAATTACATTGGAGAATAATGTAAAACGTCAATTACCAGACGACTTAATGAATGAATTAAACCTAAAACCTTATGAAACAACTGATATTGGTCACCCTGAAGAACAAAGAGTTGCACCAAAGGTTAGAGTAACTACTGGTCAAGATAAAGTTGTTGATTCACTTGAGCAAGTAATCAAGGATAACTTGAAAGATGGCATGACGATTTCCTTCCACCACCACTTCAGAAATGGTGATTTTGCCTTTAACAAGGTAATGGACTTAATCATTAAGTTAGGCTACAAGGACTTAACTTTGGCACCATCATCATTGACTGGTGTAATGAATGATAAGATTATTGAAGCTATCAAGAAGGGGGTTATCACTAATATTACTTCTTCTGGGATGCGTGGTTCACTCGGCGACTTTGTTTCACATGGTGGCTTAAAGAACCCAGTTATTTTCCGTTCACATGGCAACCGTGCTCGTTCAATTGAAGAAGGTGAAATTAAGATTGATGTAGCCTTTTTAGGTGTGCCAATTTCTGACCCAGCTGGTAATGCTAACGGTCAAGAAGGGGATGCAGTCTTTGGTTCATTGGGTTATGCATTGATGGATGCTCAATATGCTAACAAGGTTGTACTTTTGACTGATAATATTGTTCCTTATCCCAACACCCCTGCTTCAATCAAACAAGACCAAGTTGACTACATCGTTAAGGTAGACAAGATCGGTGATCCTGACAAGATTGGTTCCGGTGCTACTCGTTTCACTAAGGACCCTAAGGAATTGAAGATTGCCCAAATGGTTAACCAAGTAATCGTTAACTCACCATACTTCAAGGAAGGCTTTAGCTTCCAAACTGGTTCCGGTGGTGCTGCTTTGGCAGTTACTCGTTACCTTCGTCAAGCGATGATTGACAAGGGAATCACTGCTTCTTTTGCTGTTGGTGGGATTACTAAGCCAACTACTGATTTACTTGAAGAAGGATTAGTCAGAAAAGTAATGGATGTGCAGGACTTCGATAAGGGTGCTGCTGCTTCCATGGCTAAGAACCGTAATCAACAAGAAATTGATGCTTCTTGGTATGCCGATCCACATAACAAGGGTGCTGTTGTAAACAATCTTGATGTTTCAATCTTATCAGCCTTGCAAATTGACACTGACTTCAATGTTAACGTAATGACCGGTTCAGATGGTGTCATTCGTGGTGCGGTTGGTGGTCACCAAGATTCAGCTGCTGGTGCTAAGATGACGATTATTACGGCTCCACTCGTTCGTGGTAGAAATGCTACAGTAGTTCCTAGTGTTGAGACTGTAGTTACTCCAGGTTCATCAATTGATGTCTTAGTAACTGAACGAGGCATTGCAATTAATCCTGCTCGCCAAGACTTGATTGAAGCATTTAAGAATGTTCCAGGATTGCAGATCTTAGATATTAAGGATTTGCAAAAGATGGCAGAAAAACAAGTAGGTGTGCCTAAGAAACTTGAATATACTGATCGTACAGTTGCTTTGGTTGAATATCGTGATGGTACAGTTATTGATGCAATTAAAGAAATTAAAGATTAGTTTATTGCTTAAATTTTAGTTAATCAGTAAGTATATTGATAAGTTCAATCTTATATGGGATTGAACTTATTTTTATGCAAAAATAAACCACCTATCCGCTGGGATAGGTGGCGCGTATACATATATTTATATCTGAGTATCTTTATTATGACACAGCTCGAATCATTTTTCACTTATTTAAGCTCGAAATTTTGTCTATAATCTATTTTTTTGATAAAGTAAGTAAACAGCACAAAAATAAAAGTTAAAGGGAGTTATAAATGGAAAGTTGGCTATTTTTAGCATTAGTTTTAGTCGTTGCATTGGTAGGAAAGAACATGTCACTGATTATTGCTACCGGAGTGGTAATGCTTTTCAAATTGTTGCCATTTACTAGTAAATGGTTGCCTACGATTCAAGCTAAAGGGATCAATTGGGGCGTTACGCTTATTTCAGTGGCAATTCTAGTTCCAATTGCGACAGGGCAAATTGGTTTTAAAGATTTAATCAAAACTTTTAAATCACCAGCAGGTTGGATTGCTATTTTAGCAGGGATAGCAGTTGCAATCTTATCACGTTACGGTGTTGATCAATTAGCAGCGGTGCCACAAGTCACTGTTGCATTAGTTCTGGGAACAATTATTGGAGTTGTTGCCTTTAAAGGAGTAGCAGCAGGTCCCGTAATTGCCAGTGGGATGACTTACTTGGTGGTTACACTGTTTAATCTACATTTTTGAGTTATAATGGTGAAAAAGGCAGGCGGTTTAAATGGCAATTATTGTACATGAAAATATGCAAGAGCGACTGGATGATTATTTAGAGCGCCGCTTACGTAATTACGAAGTGATTACACCACCGATTCCAAAGAAACCAGAAATTGTCACTGAAGATGATCATCGAAAAAAGAAGCATACAAAGAAGGACCGTTAGCATTAGCGGTCCTTTTAATGTTGATTTAGATAAACGGATTATAAAATCTTCCGTGGTTAAGTTGCCATAAAACGATAACGATTAATACCAGGATAACAGCGGCAATCATTACTAAGTAATCTTCTTTTTTAAATGATTGAGTAACATACCAGGTGCGTTTTTTCTTTGAGCCGAAACGGCGCAATTGCATGGCAGTTGAAATGGCATCAATTCGCTCTAAGCTAGAAAAAATTAAAGGCATAATAATGTTCAATGTTCCTTTAATTCGCTTACCTAGGCTAGCCTTTTTAGATAACTCAATTCCACGGGCTTGTTGTGCAGCTGAAATATCCCAGTAAGAATTTTGAATGTCTGGAATATAACGTAAAGCCAATGAAACGGCATAAGAAATCTTATAACTAATGCCAATTTTATTCAGTGAGGCGGCAAATTGACTAGGATTAGTCGTCAGCAAGAATAAAAGCACGATTGGAATTGAGCAGACATATTTTAAGAAAAGGTTGAATAAATAAAATACTTCTTGCAGAGTCAGGGTAAAGTAA
Source organism: uncultured Lactobacillus sp. (assembly GCF_947367125.1). GTDB lineage: Bacteria > Bacillota > Bacilli > Lactobacillales > Lactobacillaceae > Lactobacillus. Next base: position 9,269 of record NZ_CANBCQ010000019.1, on the reverse strand, counting down.
CCGGCATGAATAAGGATACTCTTAGAATAATAGATACTTTCACCATAGCTAGGTTGAAAAATAAAAACAAAGATTAGGTTTAGGATCATAAAAGCAACAATAAGTTTTACGATAAAAGAAATTTGCGACCATTTGATCTTGGCTTCTTTGAATAGGAAAATTGATAAGACACAAATAGCGATCAAAAATCTAGTATCGTAGGTAATCATACAAGCAATTGAGACTAAGAGCATGAAAACTAATTTAGTTGTAGCGTTTAATTGATAGATAAAGGAATTGCCCGGTTGATATCCTAAAATTTGGCTCTCATCATGCATGTTTTTCATCCCTTTCTGCATCAATATAAGCGCGAACAAAGGTGTTAGGTTCCTTTAGGCGGTATTTCACTGCAAGTTCATACAATGAAGTACGCTTTAACGCCGCCTTTTTAATTAAAGCTTTCTCGGTTAATAATTTAATTGGATCTGTGTCGGCAATCAAAGTTCCTTCGGCAAAAGCTAAAGAGCGATTGGTATATTCCATCATGAGGTGCATATCATGAGTGATAATCATGATTGTTTTACCTTGCTGGTTGAGTTGCTTTAAGAAATTCATGATTTCAGTATAAGTTTGCCAATCTTGACCGGCAGTTGGTTCATCTAAAATTAACAATTCAGGGTCCAGAACTAGAATCGCTGCAATTGTCACTCGCTTTTTCTGACCAAAAGATAAGGCAGAAATAGGCCAATGACGATAAGGATAGAGACCACAAATTTTCAGTGTCTCATAAACTTTAGTTTGAATTTCATTTTCCTCGTAGCCACGTAAACGTAAGCCCAGCGCAACTTCGTCAAAAATCATTTTTTGAGAAATCATTTGGTTAGGATCTTGCATGACATAGCCAATTTTATCGGAACGCTCTTTGATGGAATATTGTTTCAGATCATCACCGTTAAATGAAATTAGGCCTTCATTGCTAATAAAACCACAAATAATGCGGCAAAGAGTGGTTTTGCCTGCACCATTTTGACCAACAATTGAGATAAAATCACCTTGATTAATGGTTGTTGTTACATCATGTAATGGGTGAACTTGTAATTTATTATAGCGATGACCGACACCCTTTAGTTCTAATAAAGAATGCGTTTCTTCCTTTTCACCGGTAATGGTGATCTTGTCTTGCCAATTTTGTAATTTCCTGGCGATTTCACGATCGTCAGGTAAAGCATTAACTGAAGTTAAATCAGGAATCTGATTTAGATCAATTTGTGCCTTTTTAAGTGCACTTAGATAAAGGGGATTACGTACGCCGTTTTTTTCTAATAAATTATTATGTAGTAAATCATTAGGCGTTTTATCAGCTACGATTTTTCCATCATTAACTAAAATAACCCGGTCTAGTGGTTGACTCATCACTTCTTCCAAGCGATGTTCAATAATAATGACTGTTGCGTTTAATTCTTTTTGAATTCGATTAATTAACGCCATTGTTTTCATCCCTGAAGCGGGATCTAAATTAGCCAGTGGTTCATCAAAAAGCAGAATAGGTGATTCGTCAACCATTACGCCAGCTAAGGCAACGATTTGTTTTTGCCCACCGGATAAGTTTTGTGGTGCCTGTTTTAGTAAATGTTCGATTCCTAATTCATCAGCCCAACGATGAACGATTTGTTTCATTCGGTTTTGTGGTTGACAGTCGTTTTCTAAGGCAAAAGCAATGTCTTCACCAACAGTTAAACCAATAAACTGACTATCAGTATCTTGCAGAATAGTTGAAGTGATAAAAGAAAGATCAAATAAATTGGTTTCTTGAATATTTTTACCATTGATAATACATTCACCAGTAATGTTACCAGTATCTATGTTGGGAATTAAACCATTGATGCAGTGACCGATCGTAGACTTACCGGAACCTGATGGTCCAGCAATTAAGAGCATTTCGCCCTGATTAATTGCTAAATTAAGATGCTTTAATGTTGGTTCGGCTTGGCTATCATATTGAAATGAAAAGTCTTTGAATTCAATAATTGTATTTGTCATAAATATCCTCTAGTCTTCTTTGCGTAAGCTGCCTTTCTTAATTTTGGTGTCGGCATAAGCCTTAAGTAACAATGTTCCGACAATCATAATTGTAAGACCGTTGGATAATGTGGCTGAAATTCCTTGAACGAAAACCTTGTTAGCTGGTTCACTATAGATAATAATGTCACCAATAGGTGCAACTACCACCCATGCAATGATATTAGCGATAATTTGTACAATATTAAATATGATAGTTTGTTTAAGACCAAAAATACCATTTTTTAAATCTAGTTGTTTAGCTGCTAAGCCAATAATCCAACCTAAAATAGCAGTAGCTAAGACCCAACTCCACCAAGTTTGGCCATACATGATAAAATCTGAAAGTGCATGACCGATAAAGCCGACAATAAAACCAACTTTTGCACCGTAAATGGCAGCAAAAAGAGCTAGGAAAGGAAAAACTAGTTCAATATTAGTGTTGGGAATAGGTGTAGGAATTGAGGTAAAGCGTGCTAAAATAACATAAATCGCTGATCCAATTCCAATTGCAACAACATTTTTAACAGATAGACCCGTATTTTTCATCTAATTACTCCAAAATTTAGTATATTTACAAGGTATAATTAGTAAGCGGTAACAGTCAAGCTAATCAGTAGATTCATTTGTTCAAAAATTTGTATAAGGATAACTAAGAGGGTATTCTTATATTAAAAGAAAAAGCTAATTAACTAGAGGTAAATGATGAAACAAGAAGAATTAAAGAAAATTAACAATGAAATTGGTGCCTACGTTACTCATGAGACTAAAACTATTTGGGTTGATGAGCAAACAATGCAGATTGCAACAATGATGATCGACTCTTATGGTGATACTGTCTATGTGTGGGTTGAAGAAAAAGGCGATCGCTGTCTGGTGAGTGACGGCGGTAGAATTTTATTTAAGTTGGATCCTAATGAAGAAGATAAAGAATTGTATAAAACTGCAGAAGATATTGCATTAGGTTCTGGTTACGAATTCGATGAAGAACACTGCGAAATTTATGTTAACGTTGCCCGCAATAACGTAGCTCAAGCGGTAATGAAACTAGCACAACTGCAAGTTGCAATTTCATATTTAGGCTAAAAAAATCATCCCTAATTTAAATAGTTAGGGATGATTTTTGATAATTAACTTTTTTCGAACCTTTTTAAACATTAGCCATTCTTCCTAGATTTACATCTTCCAGCTTTTTACCGTTGAGATTAAAATTAGCAATTGCTTGTGCTAAAGCCATCATTGATATAACATCTGGAATACATTCATCAATTCTAAACTCCATAATCAATCACCTCAAGCTTATTGTAAAACCAAGAAAAGTAATTGTTAATTAGTACATAATACTTTTTAGTATAGAAAAACCAGCTGTAAACAGCTGGTTAATTTATTGCTATTTTTTATTGCTGTGTTGCATAAAAATAAAGAATGCAGAAATAATATTGACGATTACTGCGGGTAAAGCTAAAGCAGCAGTAAAACCATAAAGTGCATTTCCGATAACCCCTAAAATAGGTCCAACTAGTGAAATGTTCATATTATGAGATTGAACTATCGCAATCGCATTGATAATTACACCAAGCCAGGCAAATAAATAAAAGATTATGGCAATTTTAGCAGTAAAATCGGCACCTAGAATTGCGAACCAGGAACAGATAAACAATGCGCAGTTGATTAAGTTTAAGGCTCCAGTCCATAAGTCATATTTAGATTTTTTCATTTTTCTCCTCAACTATCCATCTCTTTAATATTTTAACAATTATTATTTTATATTTTGTAGAACGCGTTCTGCAATAGCGTCATTAGTTACTAGGTGAGTAATAACGCCGCTACGTAATGCTCCCAGTAATGCTTCAGATTTAAAGCGATTGCGGACAACACAGAAACGAATTGGTGTTGCCATGATATCTTTCATGCTAATTCCGCAAATATGGTGTTCAAAATTAGGGAAAAACTCACCTTGAATATTATAAGGACGCCCCATGATCATTCCAGCTACATCTCGCTCAGAAATATTTTTAAATAATTCGGGTCCGTAGTTTTTGTCTAAAAATTGATTAGCTTTAAATGATTGAAAGGTACCTAGCCCTGTGAACAAAATATCTAAGTTATGGTAACAATTCTCAATTACTTTAAAATAAGGCTCACGTTTTAAAGCAGGAATGATCTTGGAATTTAGAACATACAAGGGAGTAGGTAAGCTTAAGCTCTGAGAATGTAGTTTTTCGGCTGCATCTTGAGCTAAAGGATTCTTACGACGATTAGAGTTAATCGGTTGACCTAATAGCTGGATAAAATATAACTGTTCTAAATCTTGTTCAAAAAAGTCATTAATTACGCCATGCATTGTCGCACCCCAGCTAATTCCAGCAATCTTAGCTTGTTTGAGGTAAGTTTCAATTTGCTTGGCTGCGAAATTAACTACAGCTTCACTGTTTTCGTCTTTATTGCCAGTACTTTCAACAATAAAAGCTTCTTTTAAACCAAACCTTTTCTGAAACTCACGTTCTAGTACTTGATTACGCTTAATTCCACGTGAAATCTTAATTTTAACGATTCCACGATTACGCGCATCTTCTAGTGCTTTAGCAATCAAATAGCGTGATAAATCATATTTTTGCGAAATATCAGCGATATTAAGTTGGCTAAGATAAAAGTCGTGGGCAATGCTAGCAAGTTGCTCATCTGTTAATTGTGCCACCTCTGCACCATCCTTTATTTTAAAATAACTTACACGTCTATTATAAATTTAAAATAATAAAAAGGAGCATCAAATTTTAAAATATAAAAAAATATGATGAAACTCATGTGGTAGAATAAAAGAGTTGTAATTATGCAGATTATATGAGGGAAAGTAATAATAGCATGAGTGAAATTGATCAAGAACATCATTTATCAGACAAACATCATATGAAGATTCTGTGGGAGGAGTTTTTTAAGAGCGATAATAGCACGATGGCTCAAGATGCCACATTAGTTGAAAAAGCTTCAATTGTAGGCCGAGTGGGCATTATGCTTTTAAGTTGTGGTACCGGTGCATGGCGAGTACGGGATTCAATGGATACAATTGCCAGAACTTTGGGGATTACTTGTTCAACCGATATTGGTCTTGTTTCAATTGAATATACCTGCTTTGACGTTGATAATGAATCTTATTCTCAGATTCTATCATTGCCAGCAACTGGTGTAAACATGACTAAGCTGAATGAGCTGGAAAAGTTCGTCCGCCAATTTGAAACAGGACATGGAAACTGGACTATTGGTCAAATCCACCAGCGCTTGCGCGAGATTAACCGCCAAAAGTCAGCATATGTACCTTTGATCTCAGGACTTAGCTCAGGATTAGCCTGTGCAGGTTTTATTTTCTTATTGGGTGGCGGATTGCCTGAAGTGATTTGTGCATTTTGGGGTGCAGCTTGTGGCCAGTATGTTAGAGCAATTATGGGGAAGCATAAGTTGACTTTAGTAGCTAAAATAGCAGTTGCAGTGGCTGTAGCTTGTGCAGTATACTTCCTGTGCTTCCATATAGGTGAGCTTTTATTCCGCTTGAATCATGATCATGCCTACGGTTATATTGGGGCAATGTTATTTGTGATTCCTGGTTTTCCATTTATTACGTCTGGTTTGGACATCTCAAAGTTAGATATGCGTTCTGGACTAGAGCGGTTAGCTTATGCGATTTTGATTATTATTATTGCGACAATGGCAGGTTGGGTTGTAGCGACGATTTTACGTTTACATCCTGGATCTATGCCTAAGTTAAAAATCGATTCAGGGATGCTAACTTGTTTGCGTTTGCTAGCCAGCTTTTGTGGTGTCTTCGGCTTCTCAATTATGTTTAATAGTCGCCCGCAAATGGCTGCCATAGCTGCAGTAATGGGAGCAATGGCCAATACTTTACGATTGAGTTTAGTTGATTATGCGCAGGTTCCGCCAGCCTTAGCCGCCTTTATTGGAGCTCTGACGGCTGGGTTACTTGCCAGCATTGTCCGCCAAAAGGTTGGTTTTCCACGAATTGCGATTACCGTACCATCAATTGTTATCATGGTACCAGGACTTTATATGTATCGCGCGGTATTTAACTTTGGTGTTACTAATATTAATATTGGTGCTTATTGGATTGTTGAAGCATTGATGATTGTGGCGGCTTTACCATTAGGACTACTTGCTGCACGTATCTTAACTGATAAGAAGTGGAGACATGCAGATTAGATATTAGATGATAAAAAAAGAGGCAGATTTTAAATCTGTCTCTTTTAGTTTGCATTCAATTATTAATTGCGTTTCTTTTTAGTGATTGCCCAACCGAACAAACTTAGTGCAACAAGGGATAAACCAATCAAACTTAAGCTTAATTTCTTTTCACCAGTCTCAGGCAAAGCTGAATTTGCTTTTTTCATTTTAATGGTAGCTGGATTAGTTTGCTTTGAAGTAACTGTCTCAAGTTTGGCATATACACTATGAGGTGTAATTGTAATTATTTGTGGACCATCGTGTTTTACGGCTGAGGCATTATCTTTATGAGTAATAGTCTTTGTTTGATGCTGATTTTGAGCTTTTACAGGTACAATTGGTTCAGCTGGTTTGTCTGAATTAGGTTTTTCAGGTAAAGGTGTAGTAGGAGTAGACTGTGGTTGAGGCTGAGGTTCTGGATTAGGGTTAGGTTCTGGTTGAGGAGCAGAGTAAGCATATGGTACCCAAATATTGATCGTTGCAACCTTACTAGGTGTAGATTCCTTTTTATTAATTATAGTAGAAGCGATTGAAGCTAAAAATTCGGAACTAGGAATAATTGCTGAAATGCCAGTAGTTGGATCACTAGTAGCGGTGATCCCTTTTTGACTAGCAATGATATGTACTACACCATTTTTATCTAGATAGTAATTATCGCCAATTGAATCCTTAATAATTGTATTGTTATAAGAGATAGCTGGGAAGCCTGGCTTATTTGCTGTCCACTCTGACCACGCTGTGTTTGTAGCTTGTGGATCCTTAACTAGGTCAACAGTTCTATTTCTAGTATAGGTGATTTTAACAAGTACATCAGGTGTAGCGGATTCATCGTTTTCTGGAACTGCTGTATTGGGATCATTGATTCCAGCAAAAGGATGGTTCTTCGGACCATTAGTGTAATAGCCTTTTACTTGTTCTTGGATTGTAGCGGTTTGGCTTTCTGATCTAGTTTCATGAACTAAGTAGATGACAAAATGTTGATCTTTGTTTTCATCATTATCAAAGTTGCCAAATGTGATAGTGCCATCTGAATTTATTTGGGAGTTAGTACCGGAAACTTTTTCAAGCTTGTAGTGATGATTTTTTAATACAGTAAGTGCATTTGTAAGACCAGCAAATTGAATAGGGATATTTACCGAATTATTATCTTGTCCAGTGTAATTAGCGTTAAATCCCTGACCAAGTCTGTCAGTAGTAGGCAATAGAGTAAAACCATTATTTTCAAGCAATGTATCAATTGCTTTAGCATCTTTATCTGTATCATCATAAAATCTAACATCAGCATATTGAGTTGTAGAAATGGTGCTGTCAGAGTTACCAGTAATTTGACCATTCCATGAGAAAGTTTTGTCTTCTTTTAATGCACCCTGGCCATTTAAAGAATTGCCCTTTTTAGAAGTATCTGCGGACATTCCAGTACTGGTGGTAGGTTGTCCAGACTTATTATCAAGCACAGTATCTAATTGAATGTAATAAGCATGGGTACTGTAATCATAAGAATCCTTAGGATCATTAAGATTAAACTTTTGACCAGTTTGATCTACTGAAAAGCCATTTTTATCTTTGGTTAAATGATTACGTAAAAAGTTGGCAAAGTTTGACTTTTCATTATTCTCAGTCGTAATTAGATCATAATATTTTTGATTAGGATGATCAGGACCATCGTAAAAGTCATTAATACCATGACGTAAAGCATTTTGATCGACAGCCATACCACTTGGAATTTCAAAGACTTTAATTGAAGATGGGATTAAAATTTGATCATCACTAAAATGCACGTTAAACACAGCATCGTATAAAGAACGTGGCGGATTATCTAGTTGATTACCGTAATTAAAGTAGATTCCCCATTGAAGGATATGACTGGAATCATTTAGTCCTAATTTTTGGATGTCATCAGCTGAAATGTTGTTTTTTTCAGGATATTCTGAATCTGAACCATTAAATGACTTTTTGCCTATGGCGAAGCCGTGAATAAGTTCCGTAGGTTGTACTTTATCTTGGTATGGGGTTAAATCAGCAGTGAAAGCTGTTTGGTTTTTACCATCAATTTCTACATTAAAAGCTTGTGCCCTTGTATTAGTTTTAATAGTAGAGCCATTAGCAATAACGGGAATATTTAAGTCAAGTTGGGTAGGAGAGTCCTTGGTGGTAGAGTTCTCCCAAGTAGCAATAATTTGGCTAAAATCGTTATTATCGCTTGCTGTAATATTCCAGTAGGATTTGCTATTAGAATTTTGGCTGTAGATCGTAGACTTACTAGTTACAATTTTGTAGTTTTTGTTTTCACCTGCATCTGGCAAGTTAATGTGAATAGAATTGTTTTGATCTAAACTAGGATGATTGATTTTAACGTCAACATTTACCGTATCTTGTCCTGCCATTAATGATGGGGTTTCATTTGCTTTGATTTCTGATGTGCTATTACCCTGTGAATCAGTATGGTGAGCGGTAATATCAACAGTTTGTTGTTGCTGACTATTGGGTTGCTCATTTTTATTTGCTGGTTTACTGTCTGAAGTATCTTGAGAAGTTTGACCTGGAGCTAAAGAGCTAGTAGAGGAATCAGCTGTTCTTTGGGCAACTTGAAAGGCGGTTGGATTCTCATTTTCGGCATCGGCGTGCACTAATTGACCATTGCTCAAGAAAAAAGTAGTTCCCAGTGCAACAGCAGCTAAGCCAACTGATAATTTTCTAAAACCAAATTTTTGCTTTTCATCAAGCTTTACGTTGAAGCTTAAATTATTTTTTTGTTTCATTTATCTAAACCTTTTTTGTGGAAATAAAAAAGACTGAACATCTAGAGTCATTAAGCTGAAAAAATATATTTTCTTTTTACATTTAATAACATTCTTAGATTAGCACAAAAAATAACAATATTAACAAAATTTTTAGATAATTTATTCAATCCCTGACATGCTTAGCTTGAAACTGTCAAATCTTTTGTGTAAATAGATCTTTCTCGTAAATTGATTTTTTAATTATTTATTTAATCAAAGTAG
>NZ_CANBCQ010000018.1 GCF_947367125.1 uncultured Lactobacillus sp. | reverse complement strand
AAGAAAACAAAGTAAAAGAAAAAGAACCAAGCAATTTAATAATTGCTTGGTTCTAACTCTTTACTCTTTATCAACAGAATTTGACAAAGAGCCAATACTTTATGTATTTCAATCGTCCACTTTAGTGGAATTGTATCAAATTAAGTTGCTTAATTATTTTTATTTCAGTAAATACAAACCTACTATCCGCCAACATAAAATTCAATATGCTGTTGCAGATTGTTAAATTCAACTGGACAATAACCACCGATTTCACCATCAAGGTTAACTGGTAAGTCTTGCCCTTCACTTTTACCAATCAATTCTGCCTTCAGGCTACGCGTTTTGGTATAAATAATATTTGGATCATCAACGTGTTTACCATTCAAAGCTAAAGCCATCAGCTTCATCATGCTGACAGGATCAGAAGGCTTAACAACGATCAATTGGAATAAACCATCACTAAGCTGTGCATCAGGCATAACTTGTTCAAAACCACCAATTGAATTGGTCATCCCCAACAAGAACATCGACAACTTGCCTTCATAAACACCGTCATCATAAGTCAACCGCATTTCATTCTCGGTCAAATGAGGCAACATTTCTGCACCCTTGATCAAGTATGCTGCATAACCTAAGGCAGATTTAACTTCAGATGGCACACCATAAGTTAATTCAGTTAAAGAACCGCTGGCAGCAATATTAACGAAATATTGAATTTGATCACCAAAAACTGCTTTACCGATATCCATCTTCCGTGTCTTATTCTTCAGGATTACTTTAGCAGCATCTGGAATATTATCACGTGGAATGGCTAATGCACGAGCATAATCATTAGTAGTACCAGCTGGAATAATCGCCATCTTAGGACGCTGCTCCAAAAAGGCAATTCCATTAACTACCTCATTGATTGTACCGTCCCCACCGGCTGCTACGATTAGGTCAAAGCCTTCCTTTGCAGCACGAGTAGCTTCATTTCGAGCACTATTTTCTTCAGGTGTAGTTCTAAAAGCACTAGCTTCGTAGCCAGCTTGTTCTAATACATCTAAAATATCGGCCACATTCTTTGGCATTTGTTCGTGACCTGATACAGGATTATAAATTAATCTTGCTTTTCTAGTCATAATTACTACCTAACGTTCTAAAAATTAACGACTTTGCAATTCTTGGTTAAGCAACTTGTTAACCATCTTAGGGTTAGCCTTACCACGAGTTTGCTTCATGATTTGACCAACTAGGAAGCCAATTGCACGATCCTTACCATTCTTGAAGTCTTCAACAGATTGTGGGTTATCATCAACAACCTTCTTAACCATTGGAGCCAAAACAGAAGTATCTGACAATTGAACCATACCATTGTCTTCAACATACTTCTTAGGATCAGTACCATTTTCAATGGTTTCAGCAAAGACCTTCTTAGCAATCTTAGATGAAATAGTACCATCCTTGATTAACTTGATCATTTCTGCCAAGTGTTCAGGCGTTAACTTAATATCCTTCAATTCAACGCGGTGATCGTTCAAGTAACCATTAACTTGAGTGTTCATCCAGTTAGCTGCAAGAGTTGGATCTGCACCTGCGGCAACAGCTTCATCAAAGAAGTCAGAACTTTCCTTAGTTTGAAGCAAAACATTAGCGTCGTATGGCTTCAAACCGTACTTGTTTACATAGTCGTCGTAACGGGCAAATGGCCCCTTTGGTAATTCCTTAGCAATCTCATCGATCCATTCTTGTGAAATGTGATCTGGAGCAATATCTGGTTCTGGGAAGTAACGGTAATCCGATGCACCTTCCTTAACACGTTCCAAAACAGTCTTACCAGTTGCTTCATCAAAACGACGAGTTGAAAGTTGGATGTGACCACCAGCCAAAAGAACTTGTTCTTGACGCTTTTCTTCATAAGCAAGTGAACGACGTACGTGGTCAAATGAGTTCAAGTTCTTCATTTCAACCTTAGTACCAAGTTCCTTTTGACCTGCAGGACGGATGGAAATGTTGGTATCAACACGCATTGAACCTTCTTCCATCTTAACGTCTGAAGCACCAGTAAATTGAACAATCTTACGTAACTTTTCAAGGTAAGCGTAAGCTTCTTCTGGATCTTCCATATCAGGTTCAGAAACAACTTCAAGAAGTGGTACACCTTGACGGTTCAAGTCAACATAAGAATAACCGTTAGTACCGTGAGTGTTCTTACCGGCATCTTCTTCGATGTGCATTTCGTGAATACCGATTCTCTTCTTCTTACCGCGAACTTCAACTTCGATATACCCGTCACGAGCAAGTGGTTGGAAGAACTGAGTAATCTGGTAAGCCTTTGGGTTATCAGGGTAGAAGTAGTTCTTACGGTCAAAGTGAGTAGTTGGCAAAATGTGAGCGTGAGTTGCAATGGCAACCATAATACCTAAACGGTAAACATTCTTGTTAACCATTGGCAAGGTACCAGGCATAGCCCAGTCAATTACATTAGTCTCCGTGTTTTGTTCAGCACCATAAGTTACTGGTGAAGGAGAGAAAATCTTACTCTTTGTCTTTAATTCGAAGTGGACTTCAAGTCCGATAGTCGATTTAAAATTCATTCAATTAATCCTCCATTCCAGTTGGTGTCTTTTCATAAAACTTGTTAGTACGTTCAATAAAGTCAGCAGTCTTAAAGACATTTCCTTCATCAAAACGCTTAGCCATAATTTGTAAGCCGACAGGCATCCCATCAACTAAACCAGCTGGAACACTAGCTGCAGGAATACCTGCTAAGTTGGCAGAAATAGTTAAAATATCGTTGTTGTACATCTTAATTGGGTCAGAAACTTCTTCACCAATACCAAATGCAGGTTCAGTAGTAGTTGGTCCAACGATAACATCGTTTTCTGCAAAAATCTTGTCAAAGTCATCACAAATTAAAGTTCTGACCTTAGCAGCTTGTCTGAAGAAACGGTCATATGAACCAGCAGAAAGTGCAAATGAGCCAAGCATGATCCGACGCTTAACTTCAGTACCAAAACCTTCAGAACGTGATTTTACATAAACATCAAGCAAGTTCTTGGTGTCCTTGGCACGATATCCATAACGGATACCATCATATCTTTGCAAGTTTGATGAAGCTTCACTTGAAGCAATGATGTAGTAATCAGGAACAACATACTTGGTGTGTGGCAACGAAACTTCATTGATAATTGCGCCAGCATCCTTTAAAGCATCAATTTGCTTTTGAATAACTTCACGCATTTCACCGCTAACTGCTTCCATGTATTCCTTAGGAACAGCTACGCGAAGGCCCTTAACATCTTGACCAATAAACTTGGTAAAGTCAGGTACTTCACGAGTTGAAACAGTTGAATCATGTTCATCTGCACCAGCAATTACGTTCAATACTTCAGCTGAATCCTTAACGCGCTTAGTCATTACACCAATTTGATCAAGTGAAGAACCAAATGCGATAAGACCCCAACGTGATACACGACCGTAGGTTGGCTTAATTCCAAAGATACCGTTAAATGCGGCAGGTTGACGAATTGAACCACCAGTATCTGAACCAAGTGCTGCTACAACTTGACCACCGGCTACAGCTGCTGCAGAACCACCAGATGAACCACCAGGAACCTTATCTAAGTTCCATGGGTTGTGGGTTGCACCGTAGTATGAGTGTTCAGTTGATGAACCCATGGCAAATTCATCCATGTTAGTCTTACCTACGAAAGTAGCACCAGCCTTTTTAAGCTTAGAAATAACTGTTGCATCGTACATTGGCATGTAATTGTACAAAATATGACTAGCAGCAGTAGTCTTAATACCATTAGTAATGATGTTGTCCTTAATGGCAATTGGAATACCTGCCAACTTACTCTTAGAATAGTCCAAGTTTTCTGCAGGCTTAGCATCATCTAAAACGGTAATCCAAGCATTTAACTTTTTATCTGTATCTTTAATGTTTGCCACAGTGTCTTTAGCTAACTTATCTGCTGACAAGTCACCGCTGGCAAGCTTTTTATTTAATGAATCAATATTTTCATTTAAGTAATTCATTACTCGTCCTCATCCTTATTAATAATTACAGGAACCTTAATGTAGCCGTTAGCCTTTTCAGGAACATTAGCCATCAATGTTTCTCTGTCTTGTCCTTGCCAGTGTTCAGGTTTGTCTTCTCTGAAGACAGTATCACGATCAACAACTTGGACCGTTTCATCAACGCCTTCAGTATCAACTTCACTGAGTTGATCAGCCATATTGATGATTGATCCCATTTGATCAGTAAATTTATTTAATTCTTCTTCATTAAACGCAAGTCGCGAAAGAGTCGCAACGTGTTTAATGGTATCTTTTGTGATTTCCACGCAAATATACCTCCTATTCGCCGCCATAAACATGGACTTGATAATCACTATCGCCGGTTTCTTTTGCAATTAATGCTTGTACATCATCAACCGATCCAATCTTAATTTCAATTGGGATATTGTTAGCCAAATATTTCTTAGCCGTTGACAAAACCAAACGGGTAAAACTTTGAATTTGTTCATAGCCATAGAACTGAGTCGTTACCGAAATATTTTCTTGGGTTAACTTGCCATTAGTATAACGCAAAGTTGCCGTTACCCCACTAATATTTGGAAAGTAATTCTGAATAGCCGTCTTGAAATCATTGAAGTGAGATGCATCATCACTATTAATTGCCTTTTCACTACCAGTTGTCGGCAAAACTTGTATTTTTTCCGACATGGATTTCCATTTAGTTATTTTACTACTATTAGCGGCCGCTGTCCCGTAAGCAAAATAAGTTCCGCCAACTAATGAATCTTTTCCGGTCTTTGAGAATAAACCAATCGTAATTGGAATATTCTTTAAGCCCTTCTTTTTCCGTAGACGAGCCACAATTTCATTGGCAATTCGCTCACCTTGAGCTTTTTGTTCAGCTCGTGAAATATCAGTTTGAAATTCAGCCCCATTACGTTTTTTCTGGTAATAATCGACTGAATTCATTGCCAAGCCTAAACTCATACCACCTAAATTATACTTTGAACCAGATCCCGTCAAATAATCTTGTTCAATAATTTCTTCTAAATAAATTGGATTTCGGGTGTTAGGACCCGTCTTACCATTATTAACTGGATTCAAGCCACTAGGGTTTGACTTAGACTTGCGCATTAGCCAATCAGTTACAGTTGAAGCATCAAGTTTCTGTCCTTCTTGGAAAACATATTGGTTAGGTGAAAATTGCGTTTTCGAAATTTGGATTAAGCCTCGCTCTAATTCACGCGTATCAACCGAATTATCATTATCTGTTGCGGTTAACCCAGTAATTGGACTAATATCATAGCGCCCATTTTTCATCAAAACGGTATAACCATTATTTCCAGTGTTGGTAGTTTGATAACTCTTTTTCTTAGTGTTTGAAGTGGTTGTTGCATTATTTGCCAAACTAGAATCTTTCAACTTACCACAACCACTCAGAGTAAGTGCGATTCCAGCTAAAGCCATTACTTGCAAATATTTTTTCACAATAATTGTCCTTTATTCAATTTGTGCAATTGCTTCTTCTTCTGTTAAAAGCGGTACGCCTAAAGTTTGGGCCTTAGTATACTTGGAACCAGCGTCCTTGCCATAAATCACATAATCAGTCTTATGAGAAACTGACCCGGTAACTTTAGCACCTAAAACTTGCAACTTTTTAGTGAACTCGCTTCTGGTATAATGCTCTAATTTTCCCGTCAACACAACAGTTTTATCCTTAAATGGATTATCTGCAATTTCTGCCGGCTCATCTGCGCCTAAATAATCCATGTTTAAGCCGCTTTCGCGCAATTCTTCAATCACCTTTTGTGCTTCTGGTTGAGCAAAATATGTTGTCATCGATTCCGCAATCGTCATGCCTATTGTATCGATAGAAGCAATTTCTTGCACGTCTAGAGACATAATCTTTGCCAGATTTTTAAACTTTTGAGCAATTAACCGGGCTGCCTTAGCCCCAACATGGTCAATTCCTAAACCAGTAATCAATAATTCAACTGAGTTTTGCTTAGAATTCTCTAACGCCGTTAACAAATTATTGATTGATTTTTCTTTAAAATGATCAAGTTGAGCCAAGTCATCCGCCGTTAAATGATAAAGATCAGCAACATTATGAACCAAATCTTTGGCAATTAATTGCTTAACAATCTTGGGTCCCAACCCTGCAATATTCATTGCCGGCCGGGAGGCAAAGTGGGTAATTCCTTCCTCAACTTGTGCTGGACAAGATGGGTTGATACAGCGCAAAGCAACTTCATCTTCTAAGTGAACCAACTTTTGACCACAAGAAGGACAAGTAGTTGGAATCTGGTAAGCAACTGAATCTGCTGGTCGTTTAGCCATGACTACTTCTGAAATCTCAGGAATAATATCGCCAGCCTTGTGCAACTTGACCGTATCACCGATTCTGACGCCCTTTTCATTTAAGTAGTCCGGATTATGCAAAGAAGCTCGCGCTACCGTCGTACCAGCCAATTGTACTGGATCCATTACTGCAGTTGGCGTAACTACACCTGTTCGACCTACGGTCCAGACAATATCACGGACAACAGTTTCTTGTTCTTCTGGCGGAAACTTATAGGCAATTTCCCAACGAGGGACTTTAACCGTATTGCCAAGTTCTTGTTCAACGCTTAGATCATCAATTTTTAAAACAATCCCATCAATGCCATAAGTTAAACTATTACGCTTGGCGGTATATTCATCGATAAAAGCAAAAACCTCATCTAACGTAGCTAACTTGCGTCCAGTCTCATTAGTATGAAAACCTAAATCATGCATCCGTTGAATAGCTTGGTGCTGGCTAGTAATTTCTTCAGGTGGATTTACCCAAGTATAGATAAAGGTGCTCAATTGCCGCTTTTTAGTGACCTTGGGATCAAGCTGACGTAAAGACCCCGCTGCCGCATTACGAGGATTGGCAAAAACTGCTAAACCTTCTGCTTCTCTTTCAGCATTCAGCTTGGCAAAAGCTTCTTTACCCATGTAACACTCGCCACGCACTTCAGTTGTTAACGGCTCGGGCAAAGTTTGTGGAATATCGCTAATATATTTGGCATTAGCAGTAACGTCTTCACCGACATAACCATTGCCCCGCGTAGAAGCCCGGACCAATTTACCATTTTCATATTCAAGTGATAATGATAAACCATCAATTTTTAATTCAACGTTATATTCAACTGGATGCCCAACTAGCTTCTGCATGCGCCCATCAAAATCTTTTAATTCCGCTTTAGAAAAGACGTCTCCCATTGAAAGCATCGGAATTGGATGTTCAACTTTAGTAAAGTCACTGTCAATCTGGCCCCCAACTCTTTGCGTGATTGAATCAGGTGTCACAATTTCGGGAAATTCTTTTTCTAATTCAAGCAAGCGGTTGTAGCTTTGGTCATAAACATGATCTTCAACTTCAGGTGCATCTTTAGAATAGTAGGCCTCAGCCCATTCATTAAGCTGTTTTCTAAGTGAAGCTGCTTCTTTTTCAGCTTCAGCAAGCGTAACTTTAGCCATTTTTACCCCCTGATCAAAATTAATCTTTCCTCAATTATACCTTCTTAATTGGCGCAAAGGCAGCTAAAAGCCGCTTAATCCCCTTGCCAGGAAAGGCAATATCCAATTCCATATCTTCACCAGTGCCATTAACCTTAGTAACTACGCCATGACCCCAAGCCTTGTGTTCAACTTGATCGCCAACATTCCAGCCCTTCTTTTCAGCACCAACGGCACCAGCAGCTTTTTTAGCAGTATAAACTTCAGCTCGAGCTCGTTCAGCCTTGCGCGCAAATGGAGCGGTTTGCTTTTCAAAATTAGACTTGATAAAGCTACCTTGCAGTTTTTCATTTTCTTCCTTGTACAGGTCTTGCTCATCAATTTCATCCAAGAATCTTGAAGGCGGATTATTTTGCATTCTCCCATACATCATGCGTGAGTAGGCATTAGTCAAAAATAGTTCTTGCTTAGCCCGCGTAATCCCGACATAAGCCAAACGACGTTCTTCTTCAAGTTCATTGTCATCCATCATTGACCGCTGCAATGGGAAAAGGCCATCTTCCATTCCAATTAAGAAAACTACTGGGAATTCTAGCCCTTTAGCAGCATGCAAAGTCATTAAAGCTACTTGATTGTCATCTTCATCTAAATCATCTTGATCACTGAGCAATGACACTTCAGCTAAGAAGTCACTTAATGGATTTGATTCATCTTCTTCTGGTTCATAATGATCATCAAAACGCTTAGTAACTGACAAGAATTCATCCAAGTTTTCTAACCGAGTTTCAGATTTGATAGTATTTTCAGCCCGCAAAGCATCAGTATAATCAAAATCAGTCAAAATCTTCTCGGTTAGGCCAGTAACCGTACCATTTTGTGCATAAGCAATTGCATCCCGCAATTTACTGCCAAAATCGCTCAACTTCTTGGCTGCTCGTGTATTAATCGGACTTTCGGCCACATGATCCATCGCATCCAAAATATTGTAGTGATTTTCATCGGCAAAAGTTAACAACTTATCCACAGTTGCTGCACCAATGCCCCGTTTCGGCGTGTTGATAATTCGGTTCATACTCATCGTATCAGCTGGATTAGCGACAAGCTTCAAGTAGGCCATCACATCTTTAATTTCTTTACGGTCGTAGAACTTATGGCCACCAACAATCTGATAAGGAATATTGCTTTTAACAAAAGCTTCTTCGACTGTTCTTGATTGGGCGTTGGTCCGGTACAGAATGGCAAAATCTTTGTAAGCCCGCTTTTTATCTCTGACTTCTTCTTGAATCTTCGAAATAATGTAGTGTGCTTCGTCATCACCACTTTGAGCTTGATAATAAGTTACCTTTTGCCCATCGCCTTGATCAGTCCACAAGTTTTTCGCCTTGCGGTTCTGGTTATTTTTGATGACTGAATTAGCAGCAGACAAAATGTGACCAGTGGAACGATAATTTTGTTCAAGCTTAACGGTTTTAACACCGTATTGTTTATAATCTTGCTCAAAATTCATAATGTTTTCCATATTGGCACCACGCCAGCCATAGATTGACTGGTCGGCATCCCCAACTACACAAATATTCTTATATTGGGCGGCCAAAGCATGACATAGCTCATATTGGGCTTGGTTAGTATCCTGGTATTCGTCAACTAGTAAATAGCGGAATTTATTTTGATAATAATGCAAGACCTCATTATCTTTTTTGAATAAAACCAAGGTCTGCATGATCAAATCATCAAAGTCCATAATCTGATCGCGGCGCAATCTACGTTGGTATTCCTCATAAACTTTGGCTGCCATCTTTTCAAATGGTGAAGAAGCACTGCTTGCAAAAGCTTCTGGATCCAATAAATCGTTCTTACCATTAGAAATTGCTGCCAAAATTCCGCGTGGGTCATACATCTTCGGATTGATATTCAAATCCTTTTCAATATGCTTAACCAAAGTTAATTGCTCGGCTGAGTCTGCAATTGAAAAGTTATGATCATAACCAATCTTATCGGCATCCCGACGCAAGATCCGCACACATAAAGCATGAAAAGTTGACATCCAAATGTCATTAGCTGCTGGACCCAGCAACTTTTGCTCACGCTCACGCATTTCACTAGCCGCCTTATTGGTGAAGGTAATGGCTAAAATATTCCAAGGTGCAACATGATTTTCTTCAACTAAATAGGCAATTCGTCTGGTTAAAACCGAGGTCTTACCTGAACCCGCACCAGCAACAACCAACAATGGTCCTTCAGTGGTTTCGACCGCCTCTTTTTGCTGCGGATTCAGACCAGCTAAGATAGATTTTTCGCTCATTATTTTCCCCTCCACAAAAATTATTTCATTAAATGCAACTTAAATATTATACCAAAAAAAGCAACGACTAAATCGCTGCTTTAGAGTTACTTATCATATTTTTCAAGATCGAATTGTTCAATCAAATTAATCAACTTATCGGCATAATCCGGATCAGTTGCATAACCATCAGTAACTAAGGCCTTGGCTTGCGTCTTATAATCCTTTGACGCTAACACATGCTTATACTGTTGATGATTCCAAGTAGTCCCATTCTGAAATAATCTAGCATGCGCCCGAATCGAAGCTTCATATGAGTCATAGATTTGAAAACGTGCCTTCACTGTAACCCACTTATTCTTCACATATTCCTTGGTCGTCATGACCGCTGACGTATTTGGATTAGAACCTTTAACTCCAAAAAGGTTGTTGTATTTTTGCGACAAATCACTTTGACCATAATTACTCTCAAGACAAGCCTGGGCAATCGTAATACTTGGCAATAAGTCATAGGACTTATCTACTTCACGCGCAATAGGACCAATCTTTTTAATAAAAGCTTTTTTCTGTCTTAATAATTTAGCTGCTTCTTGTTGGCGTTGGAGCTGCGCTTGCCGAATTTGTTCTGACTGAATTGCATAGCGCCTGTAGTATCTAAAACCGACAAAAGCGACCATTAAGATAAACAGGATCATAAATACTCGTACAACAATTTTGACACTTTTTGGTATTCTTGATTTACGTTTTTTTGCCATAGTTACATTTCCCTTAATCTGTTAATTAAAGTATAACCGATTTTTGAGTAAAAAAAAGAAGTCGCTCACTGCGACTTCTTAATTGGTGCGGGCGAGAAGACTCGAACTTCCACGATCTAAAGCGATCACAAGATCCTTAGTCTTGCGCGTCTGCCATTCCGCCACGCCCGCGGCACATCAACTATAATAGCCTAAATATAATCGAGATGCAAGAGAAAATTATAAATTATTTTAAATTTCTTGTTCCTTAGCTTAAAGTTTGGGTTAAATATAATTGACCGTGGCATTTGCCACAACGATATTTACGTGTATTTATTTTGCGCATGCGGGGATATTTTAAGCCACAATTTTTACAAGTATAAAGATAGCGATATTTTTTCTTTTTGCGCAAGCCAATATCGGGCGCATAACGACTACCACCTACTTTTTGCAACAACACTTTAAAATCGCGATTACGGTGCTGATAACCTAAACCCAATAAATGCAAATGATAATGGCAGAGTTCATGTTTAATAATTCCCACCAAATAATCATGATATTGCGGCACTAAAAAATGAGCATTAATCTCAAGATGATGATCACTTAAGTGATATCGCCCTCCAGTTGTCGTCATTCGGCGGTTAATTTTAACTTGATGGACAAAAGGACGACCAAAATATTTTAATGAAATATCTTCAACCAATTTTTGCAATTCATTCTCATTCATGGTTAGTATTTTAGCCTTTAACTAAAAAACAGCAAGAAATTAATCTCACTGTTTCTTCTTATCTAAAAATTTTGGCATATAATCCTGCACCCCTAGGAGTGTTAATATGCCGTTTTAAATCTAAGACAAGCTTGTGTTTCCAAGACTGCTTGCCATTCATCCAGGTTCCGGTAAACAAATGAACTGACTTAGAATCTTTAGAAGGATTGCATAAAACGCCATCAGGATAAACATGAATCCCCTCTTTAAGCATTTGCTCCTGGTTACCAATTTTTAAGCCATATTTATCAAGCAACATATCAGTAACTGAAACACTATTTACACCAGCCATTTGATTGTTAGCATCAAATTCAAAATTACGATCTTGATAATAATTTAAAATATCCTGCATGAAAGGATGTCCTTTTTCTGCCCCAAAAATAGCCGCAGAAAGATAGTTATTATTTTCAAAACCAATAAAAGCCCGATCATTAAGTAGCGGTGTTAGATCATCAATTACACGCACATCAGTATCTAAATAAATCCCGCCCTGCTCATAAATCGCCCGGGCTCGAATATAATCTGAGACAAAGGCCCATTTTTTAGCTGCATATGCCTGCTCAATATACTTATTTTCATGCATATTGAAATTATCTTCATTCCACTCAATAAATTTGTAATCAGGCAGATTTTTCTCCCAAGTGGCAATACACTCTTGAATAATCTTACTCTTCGGGTTATGTCCCACCCACACATAGTGAACCGTTTTTGGAATCATGATTAACCTCGTTTAAAGAAATTCTTGACTAATTTGACAATATCTTCGTTGAAATCCAACTTTAATAAAAACATCAATCCAACATAAATTACCAACATAATAATTGATTTAGCCGCCATATTGAAAAACGCGGAAGGAATCAAATTAGGCATGACCATACCGATTGCCAAAGTAATGATCGCGATCAAAAAATACTTAGGTACATCATGGAATACGTAGGTAAATTGATAGCCATCACGAACCACCCACAGCCGCAAAACTAAAACGACTGCTTCGGTAATTAAAATTGCAATCATCGCTCCTACCGCGCCATATGGCCGATCCAGTAGATAACTGAGCACAATTTCTAAGATCGCTCCAATAACTACCGGAAAAGCATAGTCCTTATCACGTTGGTTAGCTAGGGCAAATTGATTGGCAAAAACACCACCGGTTGGAATCATGATAATCGTCAAAGTAAACCAAAACATTAACGGCGTCATCGGAATATATTTATTACCAAAGAAAAATGGTACAAATTGTTTCGTATTCGCCATAATAATTACCGCAAAAAGCGTTCCTAGCATCACCGTTGCTTCTAGCGATTTTTTCATCACTATCTTTTGCGCCTTTTTGCCTTCACTCGCCATCTTAGGCATAATAACCAGCGAAATACTAGTAATCACGCCCAAAACCATGTTAGAAATACGCTGTGAATTATCATAAAAAGAAACCTGCGTCGAATTAGAAAACCAGCCCAAGATTGGCTTATCCAAGGAAGTGTAAATTTGCGTGGCAATCTGGGGAATCATCAAAGTTCCAATCGCAATCGCCGTTTTCTTAAATTTATAAAAGTGCGCCACTGGCTTGCCAACATAGCGGTGAATATCAAACCAAAAGACAAAAGAGCCAAGCATGGTTGACACTGACATAATTAACAAATATTTCCACAAGTCAGCTGGTGATTTTACCCAGAGCAAAATCAAAACGACGCTGACTAATTTAACTGCCGTATTTTTCAAAACGACCCGGCCGAAGTCAGCTAACCCTTGAAAGAACCAGGAAATATCAACTTGTGCCGAAATTAAATACGGTACCATTAATAAAAGATAGAACCAGTATTGCACATGAAAAAATGTAGCAATTAGTACTGTCAGCGTAATTGTGATAATCCCGGCAATCCCTTGAAAGTACCAAAGCCCCCAAAAGGCTTGCGTTAATTCCTTAGGCGTACCATAAGTACGCGTTCTAGAAATCGTCCGCATCCCGACATAGGATACCGACAAAATACAAAAGATCATCAAAAACTGGACCGTGTTGTTAACACTGCTGTAAATTCCATAAGTTTTTGGCCCCAAAACCCGTGACAAATACGGCACCGTAATTAACGGGACCAAAACAATAAAAATCTGGTAAACCGCATTATATAAGATATTTAAAAATGTTTTACGCATCCTAACCTCGATATTCCTGGGTCATATAGTTAAAGACATTCTCACAATATGAATCACCGTGCACTTGATTGGTCAAATGCAGCCAGTAAAGCCGGCGATTGGCCAATTGTTGGTTATCTAAGTGATCTAAGTTGTTAATCAATTCCGCTTCAGAATTAACATTAATTCCTGGCGTAATTTCCGCATACGGCCCCATTAATAAGCCACGCGTTTTTTCATATTGGGTTAAAAAGTTGGTTACAAAAATAATTGGTTTGTTCAAATGCAAATAGTCAAAGTAAATTGATGAAAAGTCGGTCATCAAGAAATCGGTATCACCTAATAACTCATGTAAATCATAGTTATGATCAAACAAATAGTCATTATTCATAAAGGCAATATTGGAGTAGTTGCTTTTAAAGTTAGCAAATAAGCGCATCTCATAGGGATGAAGCTTTACGATCAAATATTGGTGTCGCTTTTTTAATTCCGCATTTAATTTCTCGCCATCAAAATCTTGAAAAGCAAAGAAGTTTCCTTCCCTAATCTTTTCCATAATCGTTTTATCTTCTAGTTCATAGCGAAAAGTTGGCATATAAATTCCAATTTTAGCTTGTTCATCTTCTGTTTTAAATAAGTCAGCTAATAATTGCTTTTTGGAAATTACTGGTTTAGTAAGCAAATCTAAGCGCGGAAATCCTAACTTGTGATATTTTTTAGTTTCAATTGCCATGCAGGCACTCATCAAGGTTTCATATAAATCAGAACTTGAAGCAACAATATCTGTATTTTTATGCCATAGTTTTTCATTGCGCTGATTATCACGGCGCTTAGTATTATTCGCCATAATCCCCATCCGCTTGAGCGGCACACCATGCCACAATTGCACATTGATCTGATGCTTGCGTACTTTAAAAGGTTGGTGCGTGGTAATTACATAACGGGCAGCACCAATTTTTTGCCAAGTTTCCCACTTCAAATGTGATGAAGGCCAAGGCTCAACTAACGTAACGTTATACTCAGGATGATTTAACTGGAGCCATTTATAAAAAGCATAGCCATTAGAACCGGACCGGCCTGATCCATTTAAGACCACAATATTATTATTTTCCATGGTAGTAAAGCGGGACCAAAATTTCATCCAAGCTAAATAAAGACGGAATAAAAAACTCTTCATTAATTAAAAAACTTCCTTAAAAATATTCTTACAATTAAGAATATAAAAAAAGCTTGAGCAAACTCAAGCTTTTTTCTGTATTTTTGCCAAACTTTATTCTTTACCCATTCTTCTTTGGATAAATTTGACGATTTCGACAATTAAAATCATGCAAATTCCGGCTACTAAGACAACTAGCCATTGTCCACCATCAAGTTCAGTCACATCAAAGAATTTAGTCATAAATGGCAATTCTACTGCCGCCATAATCAAGGCTGCAATAATAATCGCACCGTTAAACCACTTATTAGCAAACGTACCAGCACTAAAGATTGATTGGTGAACGTGCTTAGAATTAATGGCATGGAATAATTGAATTAAACCTAAGGTCAAAAAGGCCATGGTTAAAGCATCCCCGTGTTGCAAAGCCAGATTATCAACGTGTGGTCCCACATGAAGGCCCAATTGGTAAGCCCCTAAAACTAATACGCCTTCTAAAACACCTTGATAAATGATTGAGCTAGCGACACCACCACTGAAGAAGTTCGACTTCTTGCCCCGCGGCTTGCGTTTCATAATACCTTTTTCAACTGGTTCAACCCCTAAAGCAATCGCTGGCAAGGTATCAGTTACTAAGTTAATCCACAACAATTGCACTGGGGCCAAAATATCCCAACCAAGCATCGTCATCATAAAGACAGTTAAAACTTCGCCGACGTTACAACTCATTAAGTAAAGAATGGCCTTTTGAATATTACTGAAAACTTTCCGCCCTTGCTTAACAGCTTCAACAATCGTCGCAAAGTTATCATCAGCCAAGATCATGTCACTGGCACCCTTAGAAACTTCAGTCCCAGTAATACCCATGCCAATACCGATATCAGCTTGCTTCAAACTTGGGGCATCGTTAACACCATCACCGGTCATGGCCACGATCTTGTCATTTGCCTGCCATGCTTTAACAATTCTTACCTTATGCTCCGGCGAAACGCGGGCATAAACGCTGTAGTCACTAACATGCTGTTTAAAGTAATCATCACTTAATTGATCAAGTTCAGCTCCAGTTAAAACGCGCTTATCTTGCCCCTTTTCAATAATCCCAAGTCGTTCAGCAATTGCTTGGGCCGTAGTTTGGTGATCACCAGTGATCATTACGGTACGGATGCCAGCACTTTTGGCTTCAGCCACCGCAGCCTTTGCTTCGCCACGCTCTGGATCAATCATACCGACCAACCCAGCAAAAATTAGATCTTGCTCAACATTGTCAGTCGTTGGATCATCATATAATTGATCTACTTTCTTATATGCTAAACCTAAGACCCGTAAAGCCTGTTGAGCCATCTGTTTGTTTTGCGCTAAAATACTTTGCTTTTGCTCAGCTGTAATCGGCTCTACTTGACCGTTGTGCTCAATCTGGGTTACTCGCTTTAATAACATATCTGGTGCACCTTTAACTGCAACAAAGTATTGTGCGCCATCCTTATTAACTGTACTCATCAGTTTTCGATCTGAATCAAATGGTACTTCTTGTACCCGCTTGTATTGCTCAAGCAAGTCATTCACATCGATATTTTGATCAAAGGCAAATTGGATCAAAGCCGTTTCAGTTGGATCACCTAGCAAGTCGCCACCATTTTCAATCTTAGTGTCATTAGCTAAAGTCATGGCTAGCAAAGCTGGATTAGTGCCAGTAATTGTTTCACTATTGTCATGCAATTTACTGTCATAAAAGACCTTTTCGACCGTCATCCGATTTTGCGTTAAAGTACCAGTCTTATCAGAACAAATAATATCGGTTGCCCCTAAAGTTTCAACAGCTGGCAATTTACGCACAATTGCCTTGTGCTTAGCCATCGTCTGCGTTCCTAAGGCTAAAATAATCGTCACAATTGCTGGCAACCCTTCTGGAATTGCGGCTACGGCCAAAGATACAGCCACTAAGAACATATTAATCATTAATGTAGAATTACGTTCAGCTGGGTTAGTCTTGAGCACCCCAACGATAAAGACAATCACACAGATTGCCAAGATCATAATGGTTAAAGTCTTACCAAGTTGATTCAAATTCCGCTTCAAAGGGGTATCAGTTTCATCGGCATTATTCAGCATGGTTGCAATTTTGCCGACTTCAGTGTGCATCCCAGTTGTCGTAACAATTCCTTCGCCACGGCCATAAGTAACGTTGGTGTTGGAATAGGCCATGTTCACCCGGTCAGCTAAGGCGATATCTTCGTCCTCTAAGGTTTTAGCCTGTTTTTCAACAGGAACTGATTCACCAGTTAAAGCTGATTCTTCAATTTTTAAACTATGGGCTTGATTCAAACGCAAATCAGCTGGAACTACGTCCCCAGCTTCCAATAAAACAATATCACCCGGAACTAATTCAGTACTTGGAATTGTCACAATTGTATCATCTCGTCGCACATGCGCATCTGGCGTTGCCATCTCTTTTAAGGCATCGATCGCTGCTTCTGAGCGTGCCTCTTGAATCACACCTAAAATCGCATTCAAGATGACCACAATCATAATAATCGCGGCATCAGTCCATTCATGGGCGACTACACCAGATAAAATTGCGGCAATGATCAAAACAATGATCATAAAATCTTTGAATTGATCAATAAAACGCATGAACATGCTTTGCTTTTTCTTGGAAGCAAGTGCATTAGGTCCATACTTTTCTAACCTAGCTTTGGCATCGCTAGCACTTAACCCATCTTTGACAGACGTGTTAAGGTCTTTTTCAGTGTCGGGAATTGACTCGACATAGTATTTCTTAGCCATTTTTCCTCTCCTCAAAACAAAAAGAGACTTACATGCTTGTAGCACATAAGTCTCACAAATTAAGATAAACCCAGAAGTATCACTATTCTTCGGCTGTTGAGTTTATCGCAAGCAGTTGCTGTTACTCCCTTATGACAAGTCAATTATAAGCAAAAGTTTAATTATCTACAAGTCTTTACTTTTTGTAAAAATCGTCAAAAACAGTAACTGGCAAATGACGCTTGTGTTTACTCTTATTCCATAATTTTTCAATTTGATCAGCTGCTTTATCGCTAACTTCCTTGCCTTCAAGGTAGTCATCGATCTCTTGGTAAGTTACGCCCAAAGCAACTTCATCAGGCAAGTCTGGCTTTTCTTCTTCAAGGTCAGCTGTCGGAGCCTTTTCATAAAGGTGAGATGGACAGCCAAGTTCTTTCAAAAGCATCTTACCTTGACGCTTGTCTAAACGGAACAATGGCGTTAAATCAGCTGCGCCGTCACCGAACTTAGTGTAAAAACCACTGAAGTTTTCTGCCGCATGGTCAGTTCCCACAACTGCACCCTTGTTAGCACCGGCAATGGCATATTGCACAACCATTCTTTGACGAGCCTTAATATTCCCCTTATTAAAATCAGTAATCTTTTGGCCAGTGGCTTCAACGACCTTCACCATGGCATCAACTGGTTCCTTAATATTTACGATCAAATCTTGATCTGGTTTTTGAAAGGCAACCGCATCGGCAGCGTCTTGAGCATCAGCTTGAACACCATATGGCAAGCGAACAGCGATAAATTGATAAGAATCATCACCAGTTTCCTCACGCATTTCTTCAATTGCCATCTGACACAACTTACCAGTCAAAGTTGAATCTTGACCGCCAGAAATCCCTAAAACATATGACTTAAGAAATGGATTAGCTTTTAGATAATCTTTCAAAAAATCAATTGATCGTCTAATTTCTTTTTTAGTATCAATTTCTGGTAAAACATGTTCATAAGCAATAATTTCTTTTTGTAATTCTCTCATCGACCAATGCTTCTTTCTCTAATCTTACGTCGAATATCTTGAATCAAATCAAGCTTGGATTCATATAAGTTTTGTGACAAATCAACTGGATACTCTTGTGGATTCAAGCTACGCTTATATTCATCCCACAAGCCATCAAGGTTGGAGGCACAGAACTTTTTAATTTCATTAAGGCTAGGTTGCTCATAAACCAATTTTCCATCTTTGAAAATATCATGCAAAAGTGGAATCGCCGTATAATCTGTAACTACCTTATTGATATAAGTATATTGTGGGTGGAACATAAAGAGCGCATCAAACTTGCGTGGGTCTTCATTATCACGTGATACCCAATCACCCTCATTTTTCTTAGCCGTATTAGCACTAATGCGCCAGACTTGCTTTTTACCTGGAGTAGAAACCTTAATCGCATTAGAAGAAATCTTCAAAGTATCGCGCATTGCACCTAATTCATCTTCCATGGCCACTAACTTATAAACAGCACCTAGAGCAGGCTGGTCATAAGCAGTAATATACTTAGTCCCAATACCCCAGACATCGATTTTAGCACCTTGCATCTTTAAGTTAGTAATCGTGTTTTCATCAAGGTCATTAGAAGCGAAAATCTTGGCATCTGGATAGCCAGCATCATCTAATTCTTTGCGCACTTGCTTAGAAATATAAGCCATGTCGCCAGAATCAATCCGCACGCCTAAGAAGTTAATCTTGTCGCCCATTTCATTAGCAACCTTAATCGCATTAGGCACACCACTACGAACTGTATCATAAGTATCAACTAAGAAAACACAGTTCTTGTGCGTTTCGGCATAAGCCTTAAAGGCTTCATATTCACTGCCAAAAGCTTCAACTAAGGCATGCGCATGCGTTCCGGAAATTGGAATACCAAACAATTTGCCAGCGCGAACGTTACTGGTTGAATCAAAACCACCAATATAAGCGGCCCGTGCACCCCAGATAGCCGCATCAGTCTCTTGAGCACGGCGTGAACCAAATTCCATTAAGCCATCATCTTGAACCGCTAATTTAATTCTAGCTGCCTTGGTTGCCAATAAAGTTTGAAAGTTAAGGATGTTTAAAATAGCTGTTTCAACCAATTGTCCTTGGGCCAAAGGACCTTCAACTTGCAAAATTGGTTCGTTAGCAAAAACCAATTCTCCTTCCTTCATTGACCGAATATTAAGTTTTAACTTAAAATTGCGCAAATAATCAATAAAGTCGTCATCGTAACCTTCCTTTTCTTTAAGGTATTGCAGGTCACTTTCTTTAAATCTTAAATTCTTTAAATATTCAATGATGTGCGATAAGCCAGCGTAAACAGCATAACCGTTACCAAAAGGCTCGTTGCGATAAAAAGCTTCAAAAACGGCATTACGATCCGCAATCCCCTTTTTGAAATAGGTATACATCATGTTAATTTCGTATAAATCAGTGTGTAAAGCCAAAGAATCGTCTTTGTCTAATTCTGGATAAAACATAGTTCTCTTTCTGTCATTAAAAATTAATAATTTCGTTTTTAATTATACAGCCATTACTGGCCCTTGGCTATTTTCAAAACTATTTTTCTCCGAAAGTTGCATACACTTTTTCAATTGCGTCCAATTGATTTTTGACAGAAAAATGTTCTTCCGCATAACGCTTTTCTTGATGAGCCATTTTACGCAATTCTTCACGTGATTTATTCACCGCTAAATTAATCTCGTGGGCAATTGAATCGATATCTCCTGTCTTGGCTATAAAACCATATTCTGGTCCAGGAATCATCTTATGGATATCACCAACATCGGTGGATAAAATGGGGATTAAATTATCGGTTGCTTCTAAAAGCACAAGTGGAAAACTTTCAGAATATGAAGTCAACACAGCCAAATCAATCCGCTTGTATAAGGCGCTTAGTTGATGTTGCGTCATGAAACCATGAAAAGTCACTTGTGGAGCCATATCTAATTGCCGCGTCAAGGCCTTCAAGGCCTCAAGCTGACTACCGTCGCCAGCAATATGCAGGCGAATATGTTGGTCATCCAGCTTTTTAACCGCCTTTAACAATAATTCCTGTCCCTTAACCTTTTCGGTACGCGCAACATTAATAATGTTGAAGTAAGTATGCTCATATTTAGCTGGAATTTCACTATCGCTATGGAAAAAGATACCGTTATAAATGACATGCACCTTATTTTTGTCCACATGAGCCTGCTTGATTAACAAGTTGGCAAAGCGGTGTGTCACTGCAAAAATACAGTCCGCTTTTCTCAATGCATGTAAATTCAGCTTGGTAAAAATATTGCCCAATAAACCATGCCCAGCAAAATCTAAGTAAGGATCAGAATGCACCGTAATGCACCAAGTGGCCTGAATCCGCTTATGAATCAAAGATAAGAATAAGTTAGCCCTAGCCCCGTGAGTATGAACGATGTCATAGTGTCCGTCATTAATAAACTTGGTCAATCTGCGTAAACTGCCCAAATCATAGCGGCTATTAGCACCCAAAACATGCGTTGTAATTCCGGCATTTCTTGCCGCTTGAGCGACTGGGCCTTCAGCTAAAGTTAACAGTTCAAAATCTTTTCCTTCATTTTTAGCTTCGGTCAACAAATTAACAATATGTGATAAACCGCCGCCATTTTCTAGACCAGCATTTACATGCAAAACCTTCATCTTAATAAAATTATTTTCCCTTCTTTGATTGTTTAACGCGCACGACAAACTGTGGTAAAACCAGCATTCGCTTAAAGCGACTTGGATTAGTAATTAAACGATAAAACCATTCCAAATGTGTCTTTTGAAATGCTTCTGGTGCTCTTTTGACCATACCAGAAAAGACGTCAAAACTACCACCAACGCCCATCATTAGAGCTGGCGTTTCATTTTTGCGTAAAATTGAGAGTAGTTTTTCTTGTTTAGGAAAACCCAGGGCCGCAAAGACCATATCAGGCTGCGCTTTTTGAATGCGATGAGCGACCAACTCAAGATCTTCAGTAAAATAGCCATCTTCTGCGCCAACCAAATTAATATTGGCATATTCCTTGGCAATTTTGCGTTGTACTTCATGAATTACTTGAGGTTTAGCCCCAATTAAGTAAACTCGACTGCCGCGATCGTTAGCGACACTCATCAGCCATGTAAACAAATCATAGCCGGTTACCCGTTCAGGTAGCGGCTGCTTTAACATCTTAGCTGCTTTCACAATGCCAATCCCATCAGCAGTAATATAATCAGGATCGTTTTGCAAAATTTTCATAAATTCAGGATTCTCATTGGCAGCCATCACAATCTCCGGATTGGCTGTCACCACAAAGGTATACAGATGATTGTTTAGCCGATTAATAAATTCATTTTGGAACTGGTTAAAAGTTTTATTATCAAAATCAACACCTAAAATATTAACTTTGCTCATTTTCCACACCTCATGCGTCTTTTAATCTAGTATCTATTTTACCATTCCCAGCTGCA
This sequence comes from uncultured Lactobacillus sp., assembly GCF_947367125.1. GTDB lineage: Bacteria > Bacillota > Bacilli > Lactobacillales > Lactobacillaceae > Lactobacillus. Next base: position 23,453 of record NZ_CANBCQ010000018.1, on the reverse strand, counting down.
AGTATGAGAATCAGGTTCAAGTTTTATCTTTTCTTCAAACATGATAAGATTGTTTTAACAAAAGGAGAAAAAATGAAAAAAGTTATTACTTACGGCACCTTTGACCTCTTGCACTACGGTCATGTGCGTCTACTTAAAAGAGCTAAAGAATTGGGCGATTATTTAATCGTTGGTCTTTCAACTGATGAATTTAACGAATTCAAAAAACATAAGGAAGCCTATAACACCTATCCTGAACGTAAATATATCTTGGAAGCCATTCGCTATGTTGACCAAGTCATTCCCGAAAAAGATTGGGATCAAAAAATCACCGATGTCAAAAAATATGATGTTGATACCTTCGTTATGGGTGACGACTGGAAAGGCAAATTTGATTTTTTAAAGCCTTATTGCGACGTCGTTTACTTGCCTAGAACACCAGGTATTTCAACGACTAAGATTAAAGAAGACCTTAAATAAGCAAAAAAATACTCCAACCTCATTCACTTTTGAATGAGATTGGAGTTTTATTTTATTTAGAAAAAGTAAATTCAAATCTTTCAGCTACGTAGCGAGCACGGGTATATTCAAACGGCTGACCATCTGCTAGTTCGGTTACTTGCCGTCTAGTAATTAATGGTTCGCCCTTTTTTGCCTTAAGTAAGCGGGCATCTTGTTCATTCGCAATTGAAGCTGAAATATGCTCGGTTACCCGACCAATGGCAAAGCCGCCGCGTTTTTCCAAGGTTTTATATAGATGAGTTGAAACGTCTTCCTTAGAAAAGTCCTTAACTAAGTAATATGGCACCGTGACAACTTCATAACAAATTGGCGTTTGATCAGCATAACGAATTCGTTCCATCCGCAAAACACTCTCATTATCTTTGAGCGCAAGACGCTCTTTTTCAGACAAAGATGGATTGCCAATCTGATAAGAAATCAACTTACTTGAAGGAACTTGTCCATTAGCCTTGGTAATTTCGGTAAAGGACATGATTCCTGACATTTTTTCTTGAACTTTCTGACTAGCTACATAGGTCCCACTACCTAAGCGCCGTTCTAAAATCCCCTCATCTTCTAATGTTTTAATCGCTTGGCGTAAAGTCATCCGCGAAACGCCAAATTTAACTGCTAATTGTCGTTCTGCTGGAATCCGATCCCCAACCTGATAAACATGATTTTCAATATCACGCTTAATCTGATTGTGAATCTTAATATACATTGGTTCTTCCATACTCGCCACCCCCAAAGTTTACTCTTTTTATTATTATAATCTAAATTGGTCTAGATTGCATTAATAACGCTATTTCAATTTTGGCGACTATTTTTTCTTAGCGGTCCACTTGACTCCTAGAATATAAACATTCGGTCGCTTGTTGCATTCAACTTCAACCTGATCATTATCATCGGCAACTACACTGGCACTGAATTTTGCTTCATCCTTAACTGCTAAATCCGCTTGATTAGGATTTAAGACAATATTATGCCCTTTCATCTTAGCTTCACCACTTAAAGCTAAGAAATATTCATAATCCATATTGCCAACAAAGGTTACTCTGGTCGCGTCGCATTCAGTCTGATCTTGAAAATCTGCATGTGCTAACACAACCGTATTGCTCATGGTAACTTTTGCCTCATCTACTACCACCATCCGATTAATAGTGGAATTTTGGACAATTGTCCGCGTCTTTTTATCAATATAAACTCCACCCAAAAAAGTAGAGTTCATAATATTGCTCCAGCAATCATCGCTTAAATAAAGACAAGAATCACTATTGGCTTTAACCTTGGAATTAAGCATATTTAACCAAGTTTGCCCATGCAATAAAACATAATCTACTTCAGAATTATTAAGATCAAGTTCCGCATTGGTTTTAGCAAAAGTATTGATACTACCGTGAATCTTGGAATTATTTACAATTGCGGTCCCTTCACCTTCAAGTGCTAAAGCACAATACTTATCAGAGAAATAATCAATCTCTGAATCATTCATTTCTAAGCGGAAATTTGCATTAGCATACATCGAGACTGAACCATCAACGATCTTGGTTGAATATAACTCCAGCGTAATTTTGCCATTAATTGCAATTGCGGCAGTATCAGTGCCTGTACCTTTAATAAAGCAATTGCGCAAACTAAGATAGCCATCCGCCCCAACTGGCACAGATAAACTATTATGATCCGCCTCAGTATTGATACATAAATTTTCTAACGTCACATAGCGACTATCTTCAGAAACACCGATATAGCCATAAATAGTAGTATCTTCTGGCAGAGAACCTGTACCTTTAATTGTAATATCTGTTAATGTAATGCCCTGCGATAAATAATAATATCCGGGACCTAGCATTAAGACGTCATCAGCACGTAAATCTTTTAAAGCTTCATGCCAACTAACTGAACTGCTAGAGCCGCCTACTCTGATTATTCTAGCCATCCATTATCCTTTCATCTCGTGAAAACTGATTACTATTGTACTAATTTTAGCATTCAAATAATAGACCACGGCAAAAAAAGAAACGTCGCAAAGACGTTTCTTCTTCGGGTTGGGTGTTCTTTTAGAACTATTGGGTTAGCTGGATTCGAACCAGCGCATGATGGTACCAAAAACCATTGCCTTACCACTTGGCTATAACCCAGTACCAGCTGAACTTTTTACTTGTCGTTCAACAATGGAGGAGGGTGGATTCGAACCGCCGAACTCAGAGAGAGCGGTTTTACAGACCGCCGCGTTTAGCCACTTCGCTACTCCTCCGTTAGCTGACTTAATTATAATAACTAAAAGCTGAACAAAATGCAAGTGATTTTTGCAACTTTTTTCAAAAAAATGAATCAACAAAAAAAGAGCCACTTTTCAGCGGCCCCTCTTTGACTTATCTCAAATTTTTTTCGTTTAAACAGTCAGCTTCAAGCCCAATGCTTTTTGTACAACTTGATTTACCAGACTCCATTGCTTGTCATAAGTTGGTGAGAAGAAGAAATCAGCTTCAGCCAAGTCTTCTAGCGTTAGCTTATTTCTAATAGCTAAACTTAAAACGTTGGCTTGACCACTAATATCATATGATGAAAGTGTGCTGCCACCTAAAAGCTGATGGCTTTCTTCATTATAAACAACAGAAATGTAGCATACTGGGTTGTCTTTTTCAGGAATATAGTCTGGACGAAGGCGACTCTTTAAGACCGTCTCTTTAGCATTAATTCCAATGTGCTTAGCAGTCTTTTCACTCAAACCAGTCGTTACTGCATGTAAATTAAAAGCTTCAAGCAATTGAGCCCCAACTAAGCCCTTAAAGACGCGCTCTGGCTTAGCTTCAAACAAGTGCTCAACTACATATTGAGCTTCATGACGTACGGCAATAGCAGATGGCATCGGCACTCTGCGGTTAGCTGGAATACTGAATGGGAAGACAGCATCCCCAATTGCATAAACATCCTTGACATTAGTTCTAAAGTAGTTGTCGACTTTAATATAGCCGTTGTCATACAGATCAACAGTGCCTTTAAGCCAAGCAGTATTTGGTTTAATACCAACAGTAATAATGACACAATCTGTGGCAATTTCGCCATGATCAGTTTCTACCTTCTCAACTTTGCCATCACCAGCAAAACCAGTAACCTTGGTATTCATCGCTAAGTTAACGCCATGATCTGTTAATTCTTTGGCAAATAAATCAGTATAAGTGTCGTTTAAGTAATTTTCTAATGGCTTATGCCCACCATCAATCAAAGTAACATTCTTGCCTGCTTTAGCAAAGACTTCGGCAGCGGCAATCCCATTACCAGCACCAATCACTGCAACATTTTTAATATCCTTATTCTGTGCAGCTGCATTGATCTCTGAAGCGCAGTCATAGCCGCGCATCAACATAATATTCTTCAAATCTGCTCCAGGAAGAGGCAAACTTGCGGGATTAACACCAGAAGAAATAATTAACTTATCGTAACTAACTTCTTTGGTTGAACCATCTTTGACATTCTTTACGGTGACGGTCTTGGTTGCTGGGTCAAGAGCTGTGACGGCTGTGTTGTTAACCACCTTGCCGCCTCTTTCAGCTAGACCTTCAGGTGTAAAGTTTCTGACGTTATCTTGACCTGTAGTTTTTCCTTCAAGATACAGCTTCATTCCACAAGACATGAAAGAAACAAAATCACTGGTTTCATAAACCGTGACATCGACATCGTCATAACGATCTAAGATTTCATAAGCTGCCTCTTGGCCGCCGTGGGATGCACCTACAATAACGATTTGCTTTTTCGACATGAATTAACCCCCTCTATAAAAGTGACAGTAACAATTGTTGCTGCTTTTAAAATAATATCAGTTATGTAACTGGTTCCATTATTTATCTTTTATAGTCCTTTTGCAATTAATCCGCATCTTTATCTATATGAAAAAAGCAATTTTCCTATAAGTTAAGTAAATTTAGTTGACTATTAAAAAAGCGGCGAGCTTAACTCGCTGCTTTACTAATTAACATCTTACTTTTCAAGCAACTAATAATCATGAACCCGATATGGAATCAAGATAATATTTTCTTGAAATGAATCCAAAACATCTTTAGGAGCTTTTTCTTAAAGACAATTGTAGCTATGCCATCTTTGTCAGGCTTAGCTGACCGAAAGTATTGTGCCATCTTGGCATAACGTAAATCTTTCTCAGTCGGAGCTTGAAGAATATCCATTTGCATCATATCGTCCATAATTAAGTTCCTTTCTAATTAATTTATTTAGCTGAACATCACTACTACCTTTTCTAGCAATAGTCTCAGCAATAATTTCATTCATAATGTTCTTTTTTAATACTGTCTTGGCATATTCATATGATTTTTCTGCATAAATGCTCACATTTTCAACTAAATAAGATCTATCTAAACTTATTTGCTGGGAGACATATTTTTCCAAATTCGAATCTAAAGTATTCTTAGTATCCTCAATAGAATCATACCTCGATTTATTAGCTTGATAAGAACGTTCAACTAAATCAAAATATTTTTTGTGAGCCAATTCATGTTGTATCACATCCTCTAATGATCTGGCAGCAAAAAAGTGTTCATCAATTACTTTATCTAAAAGCTTTTGTTCCGCAAACTCATTATTAAAATAAACAACATCTTGATAGCATTATAAGAAGAATTACCACCTGTACCCAACTTTTTATTACTCACAATTACAAAGGCAGGAAGACTCTGCTCTTTAATATTATCCAAAGCATGAAGCAATACCTGCACACTCTTCCTATATTTTTTCTTTTTCCTTCTACGTATAGTTCATATTTATAATTCCTAAGCTGAACCGTATGAACATATACACTAGCATTTTGACTATTCAGAAAAATAAACTCCTTCTTTTTAGATAAATAATCCATTTCTTCACCTCTAACTATAAATTTTCTCTCTATATATTACGCAAAAAAGGCATTTTTCTGTGAACTAAGTAAATTTAATTGGATACAAAAAAGCCGATGCTTTCGCATCGACTTTTCATTGTTAGATTCTATTTAATTTTAATAGAAGTTTACAGCCTTGATGTAACGCTTGTTGTTGTTTCTGCAGCCTTCAATTCTGTAGTACTTCTTACCGTTCTTGAATCTCATTTGACCACCGTAAGTAGTTACAGTTTGACCTCTGTACATCTTACCAGTACCTGGAGTACGACGATATGACGACCAGTAAATGTATGCATTGTGCTTCAACGTACGTTGATTACCAGTAATGTTGGTTACACGAACGTATTCATCCTTGTTAGCTACCTTGTAGTAAGTCTTACCATTGATAGTTACGATAGTTGGAACAATTTCAATGTCATTGTAAGCATAGTACATGTGACCTAAGTAGTTACCGTTCTTGTCGTAAGCTCTTGAGTCAACCATTACTGGCAAAGTCTTGGTGTTAGTATCACCAGCTGGCTTAACAAGTGATGAAGTCTTAACCCAAATGTTGCTTGAGTTAGCATCTGACTTAGACTTAGTTGAAACTTGTGAGTATGATACGTTATCAATAGTTCTAGTTTGGTCAGCAACGTAAACTTGATCGCCATCCTTAAAGGTGGTTGAGCCACTTAAAACATTATTACCATAAATTCTATAAGTTGCGATTGAACTTGCGCCATTAGCATATAGAGTTTGCTTTTGACTTGAAGTAATCAAAACAGTATATGTTGCAGTGGTCTTCTTACCCGTTAAACCAGTAGCGGTCAAAGTTACATTATAGTAACGACCAGCTTCTGAAGTGTTAACAGGATTTGAAGTTGCTTCAAGTGAAGCAACAGTATTATTATTGCTGTTTTGTACAGCTGAAATAATAACTGGCTCACCATTACTATTTACGAAATTAGTTGGATTAAATTGTGAACCAACGGCTACTTGGAATGTTTGACCATTAACACTGCCCTTGCTTTGACCATTCAATGACCAATTGATCACTGGATTTTGAGTAGTATCTGTAGTTGAACTTGAACCTGAAACTACAACTGGGATTTGCACAGTAGCTGTTTGTGTAGAAGTAGAACCTGTACCAGTTAAAGTAAGATTGAAATCACTAGTTGGTACTGCAGTAATATTCTTGTTATCTTTATCAAGAGTTACGCCTGCATTCTTAAGAATAGCAGCAACTTCACTATCTTTAAGGTTAACTTTTTCTCCGCTAGCATTATTTGTACTGAAGAAAACCAATCCTAAATCATTAATTGACTTAGTAACGCTAGCTACGGTATCTTTAGCCTTAATAGAAATAGTAGTTGGTACAACATTAGCTGTTTTATCGGTAGTACTTGCAGCGTCAATTACTTGATTGCCATATGTAAAGTATGATCGATCAGTTGGCTTAGCTGTTGTTGCTGTAGTAGTACTTGTGGTACCAGTAGTATTAGTTACAGTACCTAAACTAATAGCAGCGTTAACCGGAACAGCTGAAGCTGCTACGGGAGCAACTCCCAACAAAGCGGCAGCAGCCATACTTACAATTCTTGTATTCTTTTTCATAATTATGTGGCCTTTCTTTTCTGAAACAGAAATTCATCCTAAGCAGTAGGTTATATCTCCTTCTGCTTGTGAAATAATTATAGCATGTTACGAACCTGATTACTAAAAACAGGATCGACTCGTGTGTGTGATCTTAAGAATACCTCCTAAAATCACCAGTAACACTGTACCTTCTATTTGTTAAACTGTAGTTACCGTACTTTTACAATTAAGATTCAAAGCGTTACATTTTTGTGAAACTTTAAACAAGTTATTGATTTTTGACTGACTTTATGTGTGTTAAGAAAGGGTAATTTTCACATCTGTTCGCTTGAAAAATTGTAATTTTAGATTTTTTGATTAGAAATGATCGCTTCATGTTCTTTTATATGTTCAACTCGTCCTGCATCCCTCGCAATAAGCAACAAATACAACGCTTCAATCATCGTCATACTTGCCACCCGCGAGAAATAGTACTGCGACTGCATCACTGTCTGCCGGACTGCCGTCTTCAAATGCACATCAGCTAATAGCGCAATCGGCGAATCAGCACGATTGGTGATCGCAATCACCTGCATCCCTTTTTGTTTAGCTACCTTAATTTGCTTAATGATTCCAGCCGCTTCACCTGAATTTGAAATCACCAGTAAACAATCCTTTTTATTCAGATTCATTGTCTGTGCAATCGCCGTTTCAATCGTGCCGCCCGAATCAATCGCTAACAAGCCAATCTGATTAAATTTATACACTGCATCAGCAGCCACTGGATAAGTATCACCTTCTGCACTAACCTGCACAATTCTGCTTTCAGTCAAAAGCCGCAATACCCGATCTAATTCAGCTTCAGTCACATTCTCCAAAGTCGCCTTAATCTCTGCGACTTTATTTTTTTCAATTAATTCCAAGTTAGCACTAGCATCATCACGCGACATATTTTGAAGTGACACACTTTCAGTCGCATTCTGGGCTAATTGAATTTTCAAATCGTGAAACCCCGTTAAATTCAAATTATGACAAAAACGCGTCACCGAAGCATCACTTACACCAGCTTCAGTTGCTAATTTTGAAATCGTGTAATTTACTACCTGTTCAGGTTGTTTTAGGACTACTTGAGCAATCTTTTGATCACTGGCTGACATTGTAGATAATTTGCTATAGATTGTATCGATAAGAATTTTAACGTTTTAAAAAGTTTAGGTGGAATTCATCTTTTCTAAAAGCAAGCAGCCCAAATTGCCAAGCAGTTTATCCTCCTCTTGCCTAGTGAAAGAATACAACCTGTTTTGAATCCGAAGATTCCGCTTTGTCTTGAAGTGGCACCACCATGTGTTAATCAAGTGCAGAAGTATTTAAGCAATTTGCATTTGACTAGCAAGATTCGCCAAGATAAATCAGTAGCAATTTTCACTCGTACGCTTTTGGGCAACTACTTAATTGATGTATTTAACGAAGATTGGCACAATATTTCTTAACTTAATCGCCAAATTTGTTTACAAAATGGCGTAGTCAGCTCTTTGCTATTTGAAGACCTAGCTACTTCATTAATTACTGAAAAAGATGGAAAAATTATTGAACTCAAGAGAGGTAATAATCATGAAAAAATTTAATTGGGGAATTATCGGTACTGGCTGGATTGCACACGACATGGCTGATGCCTTGAATAAAGTCAACGGTGAAATTTATGCCGCTGCCAATCCCAATGAAGAAGCACTACATGCCTTTGTCCAAGAAAAACACGTACAACATGCTTTCACTAATCCTGATGAAATGATCAATGATCCTAACATTGATATCATCTATATCGCTACCCCGCACACTTTCCACTACGATTACATTAAGAAGGCCCTCAATGCGGGCAAGCACGTCTTTTGTGAAAAAGCAATTACCGTCAATGCGCGCCAATTTGATGAGGTAGCTCAATTAGCTAAAGAGAAGCACCTAATCTTAATGGAAGGTTTTACCCTTTATCACATGCCAATCTACCAAAAGATGCAAGACCTGATTAAGGCGGGCAAATTTGGCAAAATTAAAATGATCCAAATTAATTTTGGCTCACTCAAGGACTATGATCCGCAGAATCGCTTCTTTAATAAAGACCTTGCTGGTGGTGCATTGCTGGATATTGGTGGCTATGCAACAGCTTTTGCTATCAGCTTTATGGATGAATATCCTGAAAGTATCAACACCACGGTAAAATTCTTTAAAACTGGCGTTAACGAAGAAAGCGGCATCATTTTGAAGAATTCAAAAGGTCAAATGGCAGTGATGTCCCTCTCAATGCGGGCGAAGCAGCCTAAGCGTGGTCTAGTTTCGGGTACCAAAGGTTATTTTGAAATCAATCAATACCCACGCGGCACTGAAGCGGACATTACTTACACCCAGAGTCCCCATGAAGAAAGCTATGATAATGTGACTGCTGGGGAGGCTGACCAAGCACTTGAATATGAAGTCACTGATTTTCAAAAGTATATTGAACAAGGTCATGACGAAGGCGAATTAGAAAAATCTCGCATGATCGCCCATATTTTAACCAGTATTAGAACTGCCTGGGGCATGACTTATCCACTTGATAATGAGGAATAATTAGAATTTCAAAAAAAAGGGATCGATGCACGAACATCGGTCCTTTTGATTTGCAACTATTTCTTATTTTCTGCAACATATTTTTCTAATCGCTTCAAGCCTTCCTTGATTTGCTCCATCGAAGTTGCATAAGACAAACGAATGTATCCTGCACCGCCTTTAGCAAAAAATGATCCAGCAATTACGGCAACATGTCTCTTTTCAGCTAAGTCATAAATGAACTTGGTATCAGCCTGCTCTAATCCTGCCGAAATTTTGGCAAAAATGTAAAAGGCACCTTAAAAGCTAAAATCTGGCCTGGCTTTTGTTCAACTAATCCCTTTTTCATATGCTTTGTTAAGTCAACCATACTAGTCACCTCATAATGTAAATAAGAGCAAAATTAAAGTTAACTTAAATATAAGCACTTCTTCGTTTCTTGTCAAAGCATTTTCAATTTTAAATACAAAAAAAGATCAAGCTCACCGCTTGATCTCACCTATTGGGTTAGCTGGATTCGAACCAGCGCATGATGGTACCAAAAACCATTGCCTTACCACTTGGCTATAACCCAATCTTCAAACCTTTTACTTGATTGGCTCTATTTGAATGACCTCTTGATCACTCAACAGATATTAGTATAGGGGAATGAAGAAAAAATATCAAGGAAAAATTCAAAAAAATTTGATTTTTTCACATTTGCTCAAAAGTATCATGATTATAATCTTTGCATTTTTCAACGTCCTTTAAAAACCAAATACTTGATCATTATATTTAACTTGATAAGTCAAATTCTGGAAATCAACCTTAGCACTAGCCACGTCAGTCTTAGCTTTATTCATTCTAGTAATGACAATTTCATGATCACTAGGCGTTGCTACATCAATTGATCCGTCTAAGTCAAAGGCAGCCGCTGAATTACGGAATTCCAGTAACTTAATTAATGACTTAACTACTGGTCTATTAACTTGCTTTTTAATCTCAGCTAATTCGTAATAATGCCGATTAATATCGCGACCTTCCTTGGTCTTTTCCAACAATTGAATATCGTTTTCACCAGCAAGCAAACCAACATAATAAATTTGTGGAATACCTGGGGCAAAAATTTGTAATAAGCGGGCTAAGAAGTATTTTTGATCATCATTACCTAAAGCAGAATAATAAGTGGTATTAATTTGATAGATATCCAAATTATGATATTCAGCACTAGAATACTTTTTCTTCACATTGGCACCGATCTGATAAAGCTTCTGCGTGGTGTAATCAATTTGCTCATCAGTCAAAATATCCTTGGCATCGACCACACCTAACCCATCGTGCGTATCCAAAGTAGTAAACTGCTTCATCGGGCATTTCTTTAACCATTTAGCCAGTTGAATACTATTTCCACTATAAAGAGAATATAGTAGAACCATTGGCAAGGCAAAATCATAAATAAAGTAACCGTGCTCGGCCACCTTAAATGGCATCGTATAATGTTCATGAATTTCAGGCAAAATTGTGGCTGGCGTATCTTTTAAATAATCATTCACTTCATCAAGCAATGACCAAATATCTGGTTCCACAAAGAAATCATTAGTGTCCAGCTTTTTAATTGCATAAGCAAAGGCATCTAAGCGAATTAAACTTGCTCCATGTTTAGCCAAATTTTGTAAATTTTGCTTGATAAACTCCTGCGTAGTTTTGGTTCTAACATCCAAGTCCATTTGATCTGGGCCAAAAGTATTCCACATTTTTTCCTGGCTACCATCTTTAAATTCAATCTCTTGGTACGGTGCCCGATCTTTCCGCTTATAAATTAGATCGATATCTTTTTGCGTAGGCCGACCAGCTGGCCAGAATTTATCCCAACTTAAGAACAGATCATGGTACTTACTTTCTTCATGTTTAGCTTGAAAATCTTGGAAATAATCTGAATGTTTAGATAGATGATTAATCATAAAATCAAACATTAAATAATATTGTTGACTTAATTGCTCAACGTCTTTCCAAGTCCCGAACTTAGGATCAACCATGTCATATCTGGTTGGTGAGAAGCCACGATCACCGTTTGAAGGGAAAATTGGCAACAAATGAATGCCACCAATGGCTTTATTAAAGTAGCGTTCCATTACTTGTGACAAATCTTTTAAGTTATGCCCTAGGCTATCAGGATAAGTTATCAACATTGCTTTATTTTGTAATTTCATTTTTAAACCTTCTTTAGCAAAATAGGTTCAACCTTTCGTAAAAGATCGAACCTATTTTATTTTTGATCATCGAGAATTACATCGAATTGTATTATTTTCGAAATTAGGGGAGAAAAAATTATTAATTATTATAAATTGCCATTGTAGTGTCTTTATCAAAGAAATGGGCCTTATTAACATCAAATCCCATCTTCACATGATCACCTGGCTTGTGGTAATCACGTGAATTTACATCAGCGACAAATTCAGTTCCATCTACTTTTTGGTAAAGCTGAATTGTAGCGCCAAGTAATTCAGAAACTACAACAGTAGATTGAATAACAGCATCAGGCCAAGTTTCCAAAAAGGCTTCTTCAGCGTGAATATCTTCTGGACGAATCCCAAAGACAATATCCTTGTCGTTGTAACCCTTTTTATCCAGCATTTTAGCCTTACCTTCTGGAATACCAATGTTCAAGCCCTTACCATCTGAAATTCGACCATCCTTGTAGTGGACATTAAAGAAGTTCATCTGCGGTGAACCGATAAAACCGGCGACAAACATATTTCTTGGCTTATTGTAAACTTCCAGTGGAGTACCAATTTGTTGAACCTCACCGACTGACATAACAACCACGCGGTCAGCCAAAGTCATTGCTTCAGTTTGGTCGTGAGTAACATAAATAGTCGTAGTACCTAATCTTTGATGAAGCTTAGCAATTTCTGCACGCATCGATACCCGTAATTTAGCATCCAAGTTAGAAAGAGGTTCGTCCATCAAAAAGATTGGTGCATCCCGCACAATTGAACGTCCTAAGGCAACACGCTGACGTTGCCCACCGGAAAGAGCTGCTGGCTTTTTCTTTAAGTAATCAGTCAAGCCTAGAATCTTAGCAGCATGCTTTACCTTTTTGTCAATATTTTCCTTAGAATAGTGTCTTAACTTTAAGCCGAAAGCCATATTGTCATAAATCGACATATGAGGATACAAAGCATAGTTCTGGAAAACCATCGCAATATCACGATTCTTGGGTGCGACATCATTCATGACCTTGTGGTCAATTTCGAGTGTACCCTTACTAATGTCTTCCAAACCGGCAATCATTCTTAAGGTCGTCGATTTACCACAGCCTGAAGGACCGACAAAAACGATAAATTCCTTATCTTTAATATGTAAATCGAAATCATTTACAGAGTACTTATCATTGCCATCATATTTTTTATAAATATGGTTTAAATCTACTTCTGTCATTTTTTATTTCCTTGCTACTTTACATCTTTAAGCATTACACAGTTTATTCCAGCTACAAAAGTAACAATACTTAAAGTTTTACTTTGCCCAAAGAGTTCTAAACTTGAATTATCAATCACCAAGGTTAAGTGATGGTCATCTGGATGCCATGAAATCGTCTTAATAAAGACAGGTGAATGAATTTCAATCAAGTATTGGTCTTCTTCAGTCCGAGTAAGCTGAATTTCACCATTACTGCCTTGCAATACTAAACTGCGATCAATTGGAATTTCTTCGGTTAATCGGTAACTGCCTAAATCAATTTCTTCATTATCAGTTAGTGATAGATCCTTAATTTGACCAATTGGTTTTTGACTTAATTGCCTATTATTTGTTGTTAATTTTCTTGGAATACCCATCATGCCATTCCACAAATGATGAGATTCTTCCAGGTAATTAATATGATCAACACTCCTCAACCAAGGAATAACAATTCGTTCACCTTTTTCGTTAACAAAACTTTGTGAAGCATAAAAGTCATCACCATCATCTAAACGTTGAGTTACTTCTAATTCAAAAGTAAAGTTTTTCCAATCCAAATGTCCCTTAGCAAGATAAACCACACTATTGCGACCATCACCTAAAATTACACTAAAGGCTAAATAATCTTGACCATTAAGATTGAAGTAATCTGGGCATTCAGTCATCACGCCATATTTTTCGCCTTGCAATAGCACTGACTTAAAATTCCAATTTAGCAAATCGCTTGATTCAAACAAAACTAGACTGCCATGTCCTTCAAGTGCAGCAGCAACCACACAATAGTACTTGTCGCCATGCTTAAAGACTTTAGGATCGCGGAAGTTACCTGGATCGGTCTTTCCTGGTAAAGCATCCACCGTCATGACGGGGTTATGTTCATATTTCTTAAAATCAACTCCATCGTCTGAGATAGCCACACATTGCGTTTCAGTAACTTGACCAGCTTCATCAACATGCCCCGTATAAAGGACATATAGCTTGCCGTCTTTTTCAATAGCTGAGCCAGAGAAGACACCGGTTTTGTCATAAGCATGATCAGGCTTCATGGCAATTGGCATATCTTCCCAATGAAGACCATCTTTACTACGGGCATGCCCCCAATGCATATTATCCCAATGAGGAGCATATGGATAATATTGATAATAAAGTTGATAGTAATCGCGATATCGAATTAAGCCATTGGGATCATTGATCCAACCTACTGGAGCAGTAAAATGAAACAGCGGGCGCAATTCATCATGATCGATTTTTCTTATTTCCTCATATAAGTATGAATTTTCTTTCATTATTTGTCACCGTTACCTGCAGAACCCATTCCTTGAGTAAGGTACTTTTGGAAGAAGATATAAACTAAAACCAAAGGAACCGTTGAAATTGTCAAGATTGCCATTACTTGGTTCATGTAGACTGGATTCGTGCTGTTAATATTCGTAATAGCCACTTGCAATGGGAATTGATTAGAATTAGTCAAAACCATTAATGGCCATACATAGTCATTCCAACTACCAATAAACGATAATGTTCCGACTGTCGCAACTGTAGGAAGCGTCATTGGTAAAAGAATATTCCAGAAAATTCTCAAATTGCTTGCCCCATCTAATTCAGCAGCTTCAGTGACACTATCCGGAATTGCCGCAAACGCATTTCTAAACATATAAATATAGAATGGGCTCGACATCCCTGGCAAAATAACTGCTAACGGTGTATTCAAAATACCAATCGTTTTAGCAACTTGGAATTGCTGAATCAAAAGCGTAGTACCTGGAATAACCAATAAAGCAATCAATAAACCAAAGAGTAATTTACGTCCAGTAAAGTTGAATTTAGCAAAACCGTAACCAGCTAAGGCATTTACTACAATTGAACCTGCAGTTACACTTGTTGCATAAAAGACACTGTTTAAAATGTATCTCATAATTGGGAAACGTTGGAAGATACCAGCATAAGCTTTTCCCCAATCTGAAATATTATTTGATGGCAAGAATGCTTTAAAATTACTGATATTGGCATAGATCTGTGATTCAGGCTTCATTGAAGAAACGATCATCCAAATCAACGGGAACAAGAAGAACAAAGCTAAAATTGTAATTAACACTGTAGTCCAAATAACGTGGAACTTTTTACGCGTCATAAACTTATGCATTCTCGTCACCTCCAGCGTTTGTGATCTTTCTTTGGATAATAGTGAAGATAATAATGATAATACCGTAAATTACACTCATTGCACTTGCATAACCTAATTGACGATCAGTAAACCCAGTACGATAAATGTAGTAAATTGGTGTCATAGTTGCATTTTGTGGGCCACCTTGCGTCATGATCATTGGCTGAATCATCAGGTTGAAAGCACTGATAAAAGTCGTCGTTAAGATCATGATTGAAGTAGGTTTTAGCATTGGTAAAGTGATATGTAAGAATCTTTGCCAACTATTTGCTCCATCCAATTCAGCTGCTTCATACAATGAATCAGGAATATTTTGCAATCCCGCTAAAAAGATTAACATTTGGTAACCAGCACCCTGCCAAGCAGAAACACCAATAATAGCAAACATCGCTTGCTTAGGTGAAGTTAAAAATGGCTGTGGTTTAATGTGAAAAATACCCAAAATACCATTTAACAAGCCTTGGTCAGGATTAAGAATATACATCCAAAGAATTGAGACAACAGTCAAAGATACAACTTGTGGTGCAAAGAATGAAATCTTAAAGAATGTATTTCCAGGACGCTTTTTATTAACAATTAAAGCTAAACCTAAAGCCGCACCAACCTGAATTGGCATAATAAAGATAACGAATTGTGCAATATTTTTTAAACTTTGTAAAAAGACAGGATCTTTAAAAGTATTAATGTAATTTGTAAAACCTACATATTGCTTAGCCCATGGTGTCAAAATATTGTAATTCGTAAAGGAATAACTGAATGACATCAAAAATGGAATGATTAAAAATGCTAGTAAAATCAGAATAGCTGGAAAAACATACAGCCACCCAATTTGTCTCTTTATACCTTTAACTTGCATAAAGATTCCCCTTTACTTCTCTATTTCTCAAGGTATTTTTGAATAACTTTAGCTTGTTCGTTCATTACCTTTTGTACATTAGGATTCTTCTTGTACAAAGTTACATTTTGAACAGTATCAGCAAATGTTCTAGTTACTTGTGGGTAGTTAACTAAAACTGGACGAGCATGACCCGTAGTTTGGTTTTGCTTAATGAAGAATCTCATTTGTTCATTAACTTTAGGCATCATCATCTTAGATACACTCTTACGTGCTGGCAAAACAGTGTTAGCCATATCGCTGCGGTACATACACTTCTTACTCATTAAGAAGTTAATCAAAGCACCAGCTGCCTTCTTGTTCTTAGCTGCAGAAGACATTGCGTATTGCCATGAGCCTGTTGGTGAAACCTCTTTGTGAGTAGCTGGAGATACAGGATATGGCATTACGCCCCATTGCAAATTCTTGTATTGGTTTTGCAAAGTTTGAACTTCCCAAGTACCAGTCATCATCATGGCATATTTGCCAGTTTCAAAACCTTTATCCTTTGGTGAAATAGTAGTGTAGCCATCTTTGACCATGTCTTGAATTAATTGGAAGGCTGAAGTAGTTTGCTTGGAATTAAAGTAGCCAACTGCCTTAGTGCCAGCAGGATTAGTAATGCTACCACCAGCTGACCATACAAATGGTGCTAATGAATAAAGAGCCATTTCTGAGTGGTCATTCAAGTTCATATTAATTGCTGGTTCATGGAAGTGATTTTTAAGTCTCTTACAAATATCTTTAAATTGAGTCCAAGTCCATGGATGCTGTAAAGTAGCAATTTCTGAATCTTTAATCCCAGCCTCTTTGAACATCTTCTTGTTGTAATAGAAGCCGATGCTTGATTCTGAATAGCCAGCAGCATATAACTTACCTTTATAAGTACCTTGCTTAATAATAGTTGGTAGAATATCGTCTTTATTAGTAATGTACTTATCGATTGGTTGAATAATTTTTGAATGTGCATAAGCAGCAGTATTAGGACCATCCAAAGTCAAAACATCTGGTAAACTACCAGAGTTCAAAGCAGCGTTAACCTTGTCTTCATAACCACCACCTGAACCGGAACGAGGAATAAATTGCACTTTAGCTTTGTAACCGTGCTTATTTTCCTTGTTAAAGTCGTTAACATTCTTTTGTAAAGCCTTACCTTCAGGGTCAGTATTAGAAACGTGAACCCACATGGTTACGTTCTTGCTGTTGCTGCTACCTTGATTATTGCTACAACCTGTTAAACCAAGAGCTGCGATAGCTGCAGCTGCTGATACCACTCCTAATTTCCACTTTTTCATAATCTTTCTCCTTTGAAACGTTTCAATTAAATCTCAAAAAATAAAACGTTTCTTAGCTCTAAACAACTCTAATTGATTGAAACGTTTCAACTTTATTTCAAAAAAAATAATGAAAGCACGAAACTTTTTGAATCCATATTGGAAACGTTTCAACTACAATTAAATAATAATACCGCTTTCATAACTTGTCAACGGTTATTTTGTGGTATTTCCTTCAATATATTTTACAGGGTACATCTTAGCTTCATTTTTCAAGCTAGGATCTGCTATTTTTCGCAAAACTAGATCAACTGCTCCATTAGCCAAACTTTCAACTGGCTGGGCAATGGTTGAAATTCCTAAAGGCAAATCTGCAGATAAATTCATCCCATCAAAACCAATTAATTGAATATCCTTTGGTACTTGATAGCCATGCTGAAGCAAAATTTTTTGCAGTTTGAGCAATAATGAATCAGTATGACAAAAAATCCCATCAATTTTAGGGTGTAATCGGAGCATTTCTAAGACATAGGGTGTGAAATCTTTAACTGGCTCTTGCAAGAAAATTTCTTTATAATCAATTCCATTATCTTCAAGATAGTCCCTAAATCCATCTCTTCTTAACATTGTTCCATTAGGATATTTACTATGACTACCAACATAGGCTAAATCCTTAGCTCCATGCTTTAATAACTCTTTTGCTGCTAATTTGCCACCTTCATAATTATCAGAAGTAACATAAGAAACTTTTTTATCAAAATAACGATCCAAACTGACAAAAGGAATATTTGAATAAATATATTGTTCAATGTCACTATAAGTAATCGCAATAATTGCATCAATCTTATTTTGCTTAAGCATCTTGATATACTTGGCTTCTTCTGCTGGATTATCGTCAGAGTTGCATAATAAAAGCTTATAATCTTCTTTATCTAGCCTTTTTTCTACATAATATGCAAATTCTGAAAAAAATGGATACCAGACTGAAGGCACAATCAACGCAATTGTTCGAGAAGATTTAGTTTTTAATCCACGAGCATAGGCATCGGGAATATAATTCAAGGCCTTAATTGCTTCATTAACTTTATTCAAAGTACTTTCTTTAACGCCAGGCACATGATTAATTACCCGTGAAACTGTACCAACTCCTACTCCCGCTTTTTGCGCAACATCTTTCATAGTTGCCATTATTAATCGCCTCTTTTTTAATTTATCTTTTTCATTATACTCTTTGTTTCACCCGATTCATCAATTCGAAATTATTAGTAAAAATTCCAGCTACCCCAAGCTTAAAATACTTTTTCGCAGTACTTACCTTATCCACTGTCCAGATTCGTTGGGTAATTTTGCTAGGCAAATACCAATAAGGATGTATCGCTGCAAAATGATTTTTAGCAATAAAATGAGCTGGAAAAGGAATTGGCATCTTCGTTAGAAAACAATATTGCTGCTGAGCATCAATTTTTTGACAATTCTTTAGCGTCTGATAATTAAACGAAGAAAAAATAATGGGATGAACAAAATGATATTGCTTAGCCAAAGACAAGACAATCGCTTCGATTCCGACATCATGGATTTTATTAGTTTTAAATTCAAGATTGATGTAAAGATTTTTATCTTGCAAAATTTCAAATAATTCACTCAATAACGGCACTGGTTCACCATTTTCCAAATGAAATTTTCTAATTTCATTCAAAGTGTAATCCTTAATATAACCTGTCCCATTAGTAGTTCTATCTAACGTTTCATCATGCATTACTACTGGCACTTTATCTTTAGTTAAGTGCACATCAAATTCGACACCTTCAGCGCCATGCGTTGCTGCATATTTAAATCCTTGCAAAGAATTTTCCGCAAATTTGACCGGTAAGCCCCGGTGAGCAAAAATAATTGTCTGAGTCATTTTTTCACCTACAAAAAAATGCCGCTCTTGCGGCATCTGCTCTATTTTAATCTAAGACGATTGCACCTTGAGTTGCCAAAGTATCACGAACTAGATTCTTAACATCTCTTCTAACTACCATACCATCGGTGTTCTCAACGTATTCAAGATATTGAGCTGACTTAATATGTGCATCATAAGCCTTGTCATCAAAGTAAACTTCAACGAAATACCATTCGTTGAAGTTTTTCTTATTGACTCCAGACATCATAATTTCCATGCCTGGTTCAGCAGCCATGCTAGTCGTCATTTCCTTCTTAACTTCATGAGCAAACTTTTCGGCATCTTCTGGTTTAACTTCAACCTTAACCAGACGCATCACAAAGTTATCAGCGTTGTCGTTCAAAGCGTCATGAGACTTAGTCGTAATAACTTCAGGCTTTAAATCTATAACTTCTTTAGCTGTAGAAATCTTGTCGATGGTTTCAGCAAAGTCATCGGCATGATCATCTGCAGTATGCAAATCTTCCGCTAAGCTATTGCGGAACAATTCGATTTCATAATTATCTTCGCCATGAGCATCATCATGTGCACTACCAATCAGCAAAGTTCCTTCTTCAGCTGGAATTGAATTATGCATATTATTTTCAATTTCACGGATATATTCACCGCGATCGTTTTCTTTAATATTTAATTTAGTAATTTTAAAAATTGGTGTTTCATCCATTTTTCTTGCCTCGCACTATAATTTTTCTACATACATTATTATAAACTAATGCAGAAAAATAAAAGCCCCTATTCACCAGTTATTTGGTCAATTTTGACTGCTTTGGCTGGCCATTCAGTGCGCACATATTCCAAGTTGCTGCCTTCATTACTAGTTAGCTGCACAAAAGAACAATTGGGTAAACCCAGAAATTCCCGATGGTTAGTCGTTTCATTAATATATTGCGACAAACTATCGCCATGGCCCACAACCAAAATATTGTCGTCATCCTGTGCATCCCGCATAATCAGATTAATTCCGCGTTCCATTCGTTCAACTACTTCGCGATCATCTTCAACGCGAAATTTTCCCAAACGGTGCAATGGCCACAGCAATACATTGTGTGCTTCAAAACTGCCATAATCTTTCTCTTTTAATTCTTTTAGTCGCACATATTCTGTCTCCGGTCCCGCAATAATTTCCAAGGTATCACTTGCCCGCTCCTGCGTTGAGCAATACGTCCGCGCAAAAGTAATTCCTTGCGTTTGAAAATAATCGCGCACCGCTTGAGCTTGCTTGATTCCTAATGGCGTCAATGCCGAATCGCAGCTCCCCTGCATGCGATGCTTTTTATTAAACCAGGTCTGTCCATGTCTGACTAAATATAAATTAATTGCCATTTTACTTCAGATCTTCTGCTGGCCATACATATGAATCAAAATGAATATTCTTGCCATCAACCGTCAACTTCACAATTGAAGCATTGCCAAAGCCGCCAAAATTCTTATTTTCGGTAGCATCACGCACAAATTGAGCTAAAATGTCGCCGTGTCCGACAACCAAAGCAGTTTGTCCATCTTCTAGACCAGCTAAAATCTCAACGACTGCCCGACGCATTCTAGCCACAACATCCTCATCTTTTTCCATGGTAGGGTCAACATTCGGATTATTGTAATTCCATGGCAACAGGAACTCATCGCGTCCTTCAAAAATGCCGTAACACTTTTCACGCAAGTCCTTCAAGCGTTTATATGGCATTTGATGATCAGCAATAATTTCTAACGTGTCACAAGCACGCTCTTGCGTTGATGAAAAAGCCTGATCAAAACGAATATCCTGCTTTTTAAAATAATCGCGGGCCATTTCAACCTGACGAATTCCTCGTTCATTCAAAGGTGAATCACAACGGCCTTGCACCTTATGATAATAGTTAAAATATGTCTGTCCGTGACGGACTAAGTATAAAGTTTTTGTCATTTTTTCCTCGCTAAATCGTTTTTTCTCTTATCTTATCAAAAAAGCACGCTTCATGCGTGCTTTCATCGCTTTTTCATTAAATTTTGAAGTGCTTATTGTATTCGCTAGAGTTAACTACAAAACTTGGCACGCTAATATAGTGCATTGAGTAAATATTGCCTGTCTTAGAAATACTGAAGCCGTAATAATTGTAATCACCGTCATGGCGTGAACCTTGCGTATTAAACAAATCACCCGCATGTTCCCATTCACGATAAAGGCTCTTGTTACCACGCTCAGCTTCACCAGCACCGGCAAAGCCAAAAATCATTTGCTTCAACCCAAAGTAAACATTGCGCTTCATTTCAGCCATTGACATTGTCTTCTTATTAATCGTAAAACCGGCCATATCTTCGACATAATTGTCATTCAATTCTAGCCCATGCTTTTTGCAGGCGCGCACAATTCCGGCAACATAGTGATCGCCATCTTTGATGCTATGACCATTTTGCGCATATTCTTGAGCGATTGAATCAGCTAACTGCTCTACTCCAGAACTATAAATCCATGGCTTCAAGCCCAATTGACTCCGCGCACTATTGATTAAGCGCAAAGAAAATTTTGCTAGTTCTTTTTGATCACTAGCGGACAAAGCTGCAGGATTAATCATTCTTTGATCATTCTTGCTTTCACCTGAGCTAACTCGGGAGAAATCATTTTCTTGCATCCCCTGCATGCAAGCTTGGATAAATTTAGCACTTGGCTTGCCTTTATAAGCTTCTAGCAAACTAGCCCGTGTGTAACCACTTGGCATTTTAAATGTCGCAACCTGGTAGTTTACTACTGGCCCAGTTTGCTTCACCTTTTTAGCATTTTTAGCTAATAACCAGTGGGAATTATCACCAATCTTGTAGGCTAAATGCTTTTTCTTGCCAATTTTTAAGTATTTTTGCGCAGAATAAGAATATGTTCTTTTAGCAACTGCATAATATTTTGATTTTTTTCCCTTACTGGTATAAAGTCTGACTTTCTTATTGCCTTTGACTTGAACTTTTCCTTTAACTGCTGCTTGAACTGTTTGAGGTGCAGTTTCATAAATCGCACTTGCTGTCCCCATTAAGCAGACACTAGTTAATAAAGTCGCAATTATTTTTTTGTTCATAGTTGCTCTACTTTCTGTATGTTTTAGCAAATCATTACTATATGTTACATATTATAACGTAAGTAACTAACTAAAAAAATCAAAAAGGGACACACCATCTTTTTGATCGCATGTCCCACAAGTTAGTTTGATTTTATTTAGTTTTGAAAAGAGGTTTATTTTTAGTACCAGCCGTTTGCTTGCCAGAATGCCTTAGCAGCAGTCCATGAGCCATAACGACTATGTACATAGTTATCAGCTGCCTTTTCTTGGTTGGCTGCTGAGTAGTCACCATTCAGGTATGAAGCTGAAAGTTGGTACTTACCAACGTATTGGCCATTTGAAGCACCGTATGAGCCACCAGATTCTCTACCGGCAATCCATTCCTTTGCACTAGCTTCTGATCCACTTACAGTTGAAGTAGTAGTTTGGGTGTTGGCGTTGGTTGCTGCAGTAGTATTTGCAGCAGTATTAGTATTTTCAGTTTGAGTTTGGTGTTGTACTGGTGCTTGGGTAGCAGCTGCTTGAGTACGGTAGCCGCGAGTTACGTACTTAGCACGAACCCATTGGTTCTTGCCTAAGTCGTACCACTTGTGACCCTTAGCATCGTAAGCAGTCTTAATTACCTTCCATGAAGTGTTACTTGCTAAAGTTTGACCAGTTGCTTCTGGATTTTGGTAACTATCGTAAACAGTTATAGCGTTGTCTGAAACATTCTTAACTGTTACAACGTTTGTATCGTTTTCTACAACAGCAGCTTGAGCAGTATGAGTATTGTTATTAGCTGCTACTAAACCTGTAACTGATAAAGCAGTTACTGCAATTGACTTAACTAAGATAGATTTAATTTTCAAAAAAATTCTCTCCTTAAAAATAAAAAACTCATAAGTAACGAATTTTCACCTTATTCGTCTGTCTCATTCAATTGACAAGTCATATACTACCTTGATTAAGTTGCAGAATGATAACAGAAATATCACTCACAGATTAAGAAATCATTGCAAAATATGACAATTTTGTAACATTTGTAATATTTATGTAAATTTATTTGAATTATGCAAAATTGCGTCAAATCAAGCTTTAGGCCGTTTTTTATTTTTTATTTGCTATGTGCAAAAGCTTGTTCGCATTTAATATATTGAAATACTTTTGCAAAACGAAGTGTCTGGGAAAAAACTAACTCCTGGACCATAAAAAAGAACGATGATTTCCATCTGGATTTCATCGTTCTTTTTC